>CALLYA010000122.1 GCA_937875495.1 uncultured Verrucomicrobiota bacterium | reverse complement strand
CCTACCCACCCCGATAGGTTGCTCGAAAACGTCACCGCGCCCTCTGCGGGAGGCTCTCCGGATCCGGATGGGGAGGTCAGGTTGAGAATGCGGCTACCTTTTCGGAGGACCTCTAGGTAAAGTGGTACCGCACACCACACACCAAACTCCACACTTCCCCATCCATGCTCCACCCCACCACCAGCTTCCAGCGCATACGCTATGAACTCAGCGGCTTGCTCGGAAAACGGGAGTCCACCTACATCCCACTGCTGCAGGCCTACCTCCTCGTCCAAGGCCGACGTCGACCCTGGATGCAGCCGGTCGGCCGAGACACCGAGCTGGTCATGGAAGGCTTTCCCCGAAGCGCTAATTCCTTCGCCCTCTGGGCCTTTCTCCAGGCCCAGGCCCGACCGGTGCGGCTTGCTCACCACCTCCATGTCGAGGCGCATGTTCTGCGCGCCGTTCGGTTGGGCATTCCGACCCTGATCCTGATTCGCAGGCCCCTCCCCGCCGCCGTCTCGTTCAATGTCATGATGCCGTCTCTGGAGCCCAACCGGATCTTGTCGCGCTACATCCGCTACTATTCCACCCTCGGAAAACTCAAGCCGAACCTGGTCCGGTGTACGTTCGAGGAGGTCACACACGATTTCGGGGACGTCATCCAACGGGTCAATGAGCGATTCGGGACACGCTTCACAACCTTCGCTCACACCCCGGAAAACCTGGAAGCGGTCTTTCGACAAATCGATCGACACCACAAGCAGTTCTACGGTCGAGGCACTCAGATCCTCCCCAATGTCCTGCCCCGCCCCCACGAACAAAAGACCGCTTTGAAGGAACACTTCCAGCAACAATACGCCAGCCCCCACCTCCACCCGTTGTTGGAGGAGGCGGAAGCCGTCTATGAAGCGTTCCTGACCTGAAAGGCTTCACTCCCCGACGGTCAGCGTGCCGGCAGCAATGCGCGAACCTCGCTCCAGCCGAGTCAACACACGGTCCCGACCCAGCACTTGGAGCATCTCGAAGAGCCCAGGTCCGCCCGCCTGCCCACTCACCGCTACGCGCACCGGATGGATCAATGTACCGGCATTCTCCTGGTCCGCCCCGAGCGCCGATCGAAGCGCCTCGTCTAATGCGCTCTCACTCCACTCCGACAGACCTGCATAGCCCTCGCGCAGACGGTCGAGCAATTCAGATACACCCGGCTTGAGCAGCCGCTTCCGAACCGCCTTCGCATCGAACGGATAGTCCTCACGGAAGAAATAAACCGCGAGCTCAATCAGCTCCGGCCAGACCTTCACCCGGGAACGGATCAGCTCCAGAACCGCCTCGACATAAGCGGCATCAGTCGCTGCATCCACCAAGCCTTCGGCCTGAAGCCGACGAATCGCTTCCTCCCGGAACAGGGCGATCGGCAGATCCGCCATGTAACAGCCGTTCATCCAGCTCAGTTTCTTCAGATCCATCTGCGCCGGGGAGGATTGCACCCGCGCCAGATCAAACGCCGCTACCAGTTCCTCACGCGGCATGTACTCCCGGTCATCCCCCGGATTCCAGCCCAACAGCGAAAGAAAATTGAAGAGCGCATCAGGTAGGTAACCGGTGTCCCTGAACTCGCCCACGAACGCGGCACCGTCCCGCTTGGAATAGGGCTTGCCCTGATGGTTCACGATCATCGGGAGATGACCGAATTGCGGAAGCGGTGCACCCAAAGCTTGATAGAGCCGAATGTGACGGAACGTGTTCTCCACATGGTCGTCCCCACGGATCACATGCGTTATGCCCATGTCGATGTCGTCCACCACGTTGGCGAGATGAAAGACCGGCGTCCCATCCGAACGTACGATCACGAAGTCCTGCAGGCTGTCCCCAGGCTTTGCGATCTCACCCTTGATCAGATCGGTGAAACGTACGTCCTCCTTCGGCATCCTGAAGAGGATCGCTTCGCCCATCCCAGAGGCGCCCTTGTCGCTCTTGTAAGCCAGTCCCCGCGCAATCAGATCCTCCGCCACCTGCTTGTGGCGTGACACACACGCGCTCTGGTAGACCGGATCTTCGTCGAAATCGAGGCCCAGCCATTCCATGACCTCAAACAAGACCCGGATCGCCTCCGGTGTAGAACGCTCGCGATCCGTGTCCTCTACGCGGACCAGAAACTTGCCACCATGCCCCCGCGCGAAGAGCCAATTGAAGATGGCGGTCCGGATGTTGCCGATGTGAACCTGTCCAGTCGGACTCGGGGCGAAACGTACACGAACGGAGGATGAGGGTTGTTCCACAGTCAGAACTCCTATTGTACAGGCGGGCTGCTCCTCACAAACCAGCGCAATTCCTACGAACACAAAAAAGGGTCGACGACTCGGCATGGGATGGATTGAATTGGATAGGTCCGGGCTTTCACGAACCGGTCGTCAAAACGGCCGGCCCCAATGCCATAGCCTCATGCATGATCGCAGCTAGATTAGCGCCGCCAAGGTTGAATTGCCAATTTGGGCGGTGGTCCCTCAGAACCTGCGGGCTCCGAGCTGTTTCAGCAATTCAGCGTTCGTTTTGCTCCGACGCATCGCGTTGATCAGGGCGTCCATGGTCTCTTTTAAAGGCAGGTCCGCCAACTCACGCCGGAGACGGGCGACCGCGTCGGTCATCTCGTCCCCAAGCAGAAGCTCCTCTTTGCGCGTTCCGGATTTGCGAATGTCGATCGCCGGAAAGATCCGCTGCTCGGCCAGCTGGCGGTCCAATACCATCTCCATGTTGCCAGTCCCCTTGAACTCCTGGAAGATCAGGTCGTCCATGCGACTGCCGGTTTCGATCAGGGCCGTGGCAACAATCGTCAGACTCCCATGCCCCTCACAGTTGCGGGCCGCCGCGAACATACGCCGAGGGATCTCCAGCGCGCGGGCGTCCACACCACCACTCATCGTTCGGCCGCTTCCACTTACGTAGTTATTGAAGGCACGGGAAAGCCGGGTCAACGAGTCGAGCAGTACAACCACATCCTTGCCGTGCTCTACCAGGCGCTTGGCCTTCTCAATCGCCAGCGTGGAGAGCCGGATATGATTCTTCAGATCCATGTCGTTGGAAGATGCAATCACCTCCCCCTGAACACTGCGCTTCATCGCCGTCACCTCTTCAGGGCGCTCGTCGACCAGAAGGACCATCAACTCGATCTCGGGATGGTTCACACTGATCCCATGGGCGATCTGTTGCAGCAGGACGGTCTTGCCCGAACGCGGTGGAGCCACGATCAGACCACGCGTGCCCTTTCCAATCGGGCACATCATGTCGATGATGCGCGTGGAGACCTCCTCCGGATCCGTCTCAAGCCGGATTTGCTGTTCCGGATGCATGACCAGATGGCTCCCGAACTCCGGAACCTCTTCGTATTGCTCGGCCGGAATCCCCTGGATGCTGACGACGTCCATCATCTGAGCGCCGCCCTTGCCCTTCTTCGGCGGACCAATCGTACCCTCGACCTCCAAACCCGATCGCAGCTTGTATCGCCGGATCAAATTGGGGGACACAAACATATCCTCATTGGTCACGCGGTAGTTGTTGATCGGTGTTCGAAGAAAACCGAATCCTTTGTCCGCGATTTCCAGGATTCCCTTAGCAAGCTCACCTGATTGAATGACATTGACTGACATGATGGATTCCACATTTCGCGGCAGCTGTTTCCTCACATTGGTAAAGCGCTGCCAGACTTTCATTACGGCCCGGCTGGCATTGTAAAGAATACAAAATGCTTGCGCCGGACCGCTGCGTTTTCACTTGGATCCAAGAAGGAGGAGAGCCGGCCTTCCTGCCCCTGTCAGGGCAAGGGCCGATTCCCTATCCGTCGGTTCCAACGCAACCTGAGACAAATTCCTGAGTTCCCTGCTCGTTTCCTCATGACCTGCTTCCGGGCCGTACCGGATTTCAATCCGGGTGCACAGCGGCAGGCACTCTCTCCTTTGGGTCTGTGTCGGGTCCCTCTTTAATGATGGATGCAAAACCGAGACGGGATGCGGATTCCAACCGTGCAAAATGGTGCTGAACACCGTTTTGCGTTGGATTCCCTCTGACATCGCCATCGGGCACGAGCCGCCTAAACGGCTTGGGCAACCACAGGCCCACCGAGATGCCGACAATCAATCATGCAGTTGGGGTAAGATCCGGGTCGGCATCACGCTCATAATTAGCCCAGGTTATCCTCAGCTGTCAAATCGCCGTCCAACCGCAGATTCCAAGGAGCACGTTGACACCGGGCCAGGTATTCATTAATTAATTATGATGTGTTGATCTCCAGCCCGGACAAGGCCGGCGGATCAATCCAAACGCGGGGCCCGCTCAAGGCACCCGCCTGTCGCACCGCCGAAACCGAGGCGACCGGCCACGGAACCATCTCGCATCACCCAGGAAGACACCTATGCCGATCTACGAATACCACTGCAAAGATTGTCACCACGAGTTCGAACGGATCGTTCCCACCGCAGCACAGGCCGACGGGCAGGATTGCCCTCAGTGCTCCGGACATCATACGGAACGTAAGCTCTCCGCTTTCGCCGTCGCAACCCCGTCCCATTCCCACTCGGCACCCTCCTGCGCATCCGGCGCCTGCGGCATGCCCGGACCCTCCCCCTGCGCCGGAGGCGCTTGCAACTTAGGGTTCTGACCGCGCACACCCGCACCTTGCCACCCGGTTCCCCACCATCCAAGCTCCTCCCCTAACGTCGAGCCGGCAGGTACCCGCTGAATATACCCAACCCATAAACTTCCTATCGTGCCCGAAACCCCCAGCACGCCCCCAACACAGCCCGTGCGGTCCCAGCGCCCACCATGGTGGATTTGGTTGATCGGCCTCGCCCTCGGTTGGGCCGTGGTCCGTGACGCACGCCGCCAGACCTGTGATCCCTTTTCCACGCCCCCCAACATCTGGCAGGAAACGACCACACCACCATCGCCCAACCGTTGAGACGACATCACCATCATGTACGTCCCCCCACAGCTGGACCACATCCTCATCCAGGCCGAGCAAATCCGTAAACGTATCGAGGTCCTCGGCGATACCATCACCCGCGACTACACATCCTCCGAAGCCCCACTCACCTGCGTCGTGGTCCTCCGCGGTTCCATCCTCTTCGCCGCCGATTTGCTCAGGCAGCTCGCCCTGCCGGTCCGACTCGTCACCATCAGGGCATCCAGCTACGGCGCCGGCACCAGCTCCAGCGGTCAGGTCACCGTCACACCCTCAGAACCGGTCGACTTCTCCCATTCACCGGTCCTGCTGATCGATGATATCCTCGACACCGGCCGAACCCTGCAACACCTCCGACAATGGGCCGTTGAACACCACGCCGACTCCGTCAAGTCCTGCATCTTGCTCGATAAACCCTCCCGACGGGAGATCCCCGTGAAGGCGGACTACGTCGGATTCACCGTTCCAGATGCGTTCGTGATCGGATACGGCCTCGATCTGAATGAGGAATTCCGAAACCTGCCCTATATCGGTGTCCTGAAGCCTGAATTCATCCCTTGAAATGGACTGGATGAAGTAACTACTCAGGTAGCCCCATCATAGCGCTACCACTGAGCGAATTGTAATCT
>CALLYA010000121.1 GCA_937875495.1 uncultured Verrucomicrobiota bacterium | reverse complement strand
ACACAGATGAACACAGATCAGATCAGAAAAGGAAATTATCTGTGTGAATCTGTGTTTATCTGTGGTTGAAAAGATGGATTTCTTGCAGCCAGAACCATTCCCAGCTAAGGGCCGTCCGAAAAGGATGATGGCGAAGGCAGCTCGGGGTCGGGATCGGAATCGGTATCGAAGGGGTGCGGGATGGGATTCGGACAGGGGAATCCGGGTTGCGTAGCCGGGTTGTTGCGGTTCTGACAAAACTTGGCAGCGAGGTTTGAGCGGTGCTCAGAGGGCCAGGTGCCATACCGATAGGGATCGATTTCGACACCGATTCAAACCCGGATCGGACGAATCGGCAACCATTGCCTGGAGGCGTGCGCGGTTTCGGACAGGCTTTTTTAGCCACAGAGGGCTCAGAGTTCACAGAGAGATTCTTCCTTTTGCCATCGACGAGACAGCCCCCACTTCAGCCGGGTTGCTTTCAGATGGGAAAGGATTTGCGCCTCTGTGTTCTCGGTGACCTCTGTGGCAAGACTTTGCCCACCAGGGGCTGTTCGAAAAGATAGATGCGGATCGGCAACCATTGCCTGGAGGCGAGGTCTGAATGAGCGCGCCTTTTCGGACGGGCTCTGGTTAAGGCGGTTGCGGTGGGTGGGGACCCCGGTGGGCGGGGTTGTTGATCAAGCTCCTTTCCGGTAAGGTAGTTCCATGATTTTCCGGTGGATCCACCCCCAATTGGGCGAGGTCCTCCGCCCCGGACGGAGGGCACGCCGGCAGAATGGGAGATTTCAGAATGAACCGAAGCTGGATGTTTCTTGCGATGGTCGGCCTTGCCTTGGGTCAGGTCAGCGCGGCGGATTGGCCGCAATATCGTGGACCTGACCGAAACGGGATCTCTCCAGAGACGGGGTTGCAACTCGACTGGCGGGAGCGTGCTCCGAAGCTGCTGTGGCAGGCCGAGATGCATGACGGCGGCTATGCCGGGCCTGCTGTGGCGAACGGCGTGCTTTTCATTGTCGACCATGTTGGTGATGACGATATCGTTCGCGCGCAAAACCTCACCACTGGATTGAAGATTTGGGAGTTCGCCTATGCGGCGCCGACCAAGGACAATTACGGGTTTGCCTGTTCGACGCCGGCGGTCGACGAGGGGCTGGTCTACACGGTCAGCCGGCAAGGGGCGGTGCATTGCATCACCGCGGACAAGGGTCAGCTTGTGTGGCGTCGCGACGTTTCCAAGGAAGTCGGGGCGAAATTACCGGACTGGCAGGTGGCCGTATCGCCGGTAATCGATGGCGACATCGTCTTGGTCCCTGGTGGCGGGCCGGGACCATATCTCGTTGCGTTGAACAAGAAGACCGGGGTGCCGCTGGCATCCGGCGGCGGGGTGGACAAGCTCGGGTACAGCACACCGGTAATCGCGACGCTCAACGGTGCGAAGCAGTACCTGCTCTTCACGGCCGAGGGGCTTGTGGGGGTGAACGCGACCACGCTTGAACCGGTATGGAAGCAGGAATGGAAGACCAGGTACGACGTCAACGCCGCCGATCCGATTCAGGTGGGGCCCGACCGTGTTTACATCACCAGCGGGTACAACCGTGGGTGTGGGGTGGTTCAAGTGCGGGGGAGTGAAGCGGAGTTGGTCTGGGAGAACCGCGAGATCCAGGCGCACTTCAGCTGTTCCATTCTTCACGAGGGCATGATTTACGGCACCGGGGATCCAGGGAACCTAGTCTGTCTCGATCCACGAACGGGGCGTGCGATTTGGAAGCAGCGCGGGTTTCAGAAGGGCGGCTTGGTCGGGGTCCAGGGGCATATGATCGTGGCCAACGGCGGCAATGGTGAGCTCACGGTGGTGGAGCTCAATCCCAAAGCGTATGTCGCCAAGGGCACGATAAAGCCGCTGGGCGGTCAGACCTGGACAGCTCCGATTGTGGCGGACAAAAAACTGGTTGTGCGCAACACCAAGGCGCTGGCCGTACTCGACCTGAACTGACCGGCCTGTTCGTCCCTTTGCCCCTGGATTTCGCTTGAGGCCGTCCGATAAGGTCGATGGCGATGCAAGGTCGGGGGCGAGGGCGCTATCGGTCTCAGTATCGAATGGACGCGTGATGGGATTCGGACATGAGA
>CALLYA010000120.1 GCA_937875495.1 uncultured Verrucomicrobiota bacterium | reverse complement strand
ACGAGACAACCCCTACTTCAGCCGGGTTGCGTTGAGATGGGAAAAAACGTGCCCCCTCTGTGTTCTCGGTGATCTCTGTGGCAGGACTTTTCTCACCAGCGGTCGGCCGAAAAGGTCAATGGCCATGCAAGATCGGGGTTGGAGTCGCTATCGACCTCGGTATCGATGGCCCTGCGTCACCCGCGAAATACACAACGCGCGGTGCAGGTCTCTTCCACGACCACTGCTGATAGGTTCGGCAATTTCGGCTTCACACGCACCCAAATCCAGGCCGCCAAGACCTCACTGGTCGGATTCTCCAGGCCCGGGATTTCATTCAGATACTGATGGTCCAACTCTTTTCGAACCGGACGAACCGCATCCGAGATCTCGCCATAGTCGATCAACCATCCGCTCCGTGGATCGACAGGCCCACGGACGTGGATTTCAAATCGGAAACTGTGACCATGGAGCCGTGCACATTTGTGGCCCTCCGGAACCATCGGCAACCGATGCGCCGCCTCGAACCGGAACTCCTTGATCAGTTCCACCTCAAATCCCTCTTTTGAATCCACTTCCACCACTCAATCACTCCACTCCGTCAGAATTGAAAAGCCCTACCGGTCCACCCCACCCCGGACACCACAACAGGTCGGTCAGGCCCGCACCCATTCGCGGAGGTTCGGGCATCCCCCATCCTGCCAGATCAACGGCGGATCCTGCATCTCCCCCGGTGCACACACGCGGATCGAGAGATCCGCAGAATCCCACTCATCGCCCAACCAGGCCGTAAAATCCATCCACTTTCCTGCATGCGCAACCGCCGCGATCCTACCGTGCAACGGCTGCAACAGGCGTGCTGCCTCCGCTCCGTCACGGACCGCGATCACGTGCATAAACCGATGCACGGGATTGCCCGGCAAACGCTCCAACTCGGGATGGTACATCACCCCGAAACGCCCTGCACCGGCAGGCTCTTCAAAAGCGAAAACCCCCGCACCCAAAGCCGACTCCACCCGCCAACGCTCCAGCGCCAGCCGCCACGCAACCATCTCGTCTTCGCCCAACGGCGGCGCAGGCCATACCCGCCCCCGCATGCGCAGGGCATCGGCCAGGGACTCCGCCAGACGCCCTGCATGCACCCCCTGCCGATCCTCTACAAAACAGTACTGCGGCGATAAACAGCCCTTCTGATCATGAATCACCATGTCCAGCGAGATCCGCTCGGCCAAATCCGCGAACTCGTTTTCAGCCACGTCCGAAGTCACACCAATAACGCTGACCCGGTGCCCGCGTGCCGAAAAACGCCGGTCAGGAGGCGTCCAGGCGCGCAGCGCAGCCACAGCCGCATCCCCGCCGAACACCAACGTCCCCTCCGCACCGGCACAGGCCGCTTGCGTCCATTGGGAACACGCGGTCGGCCAGGTCGCAAGCACCACCGAGGGCCCGAGTTCGGGGTCCGCCCGCACTACGGCTCGCATCCATGCCGCGACCGCCCCCCACTCCCGTAAGGATGCTCGGCCCAATAGAAACGTCCGCATCATCAGTGCATGACAGACCGTCTGAATCGCCGGCTCCGCCAATGTCCCTGCAAAGACCGCAAACAGACTTTGGATGCAGTCCGCATCGGTCGCCCCAAGCTCCCGCTCCCACAGGTCAAACAGCTCCCCAGCCGCAACCCGTCGCAGCCAGCGCGTAAAGGTCTCGTGAACCAGCCCGGGAGCAAGCCCATGCCCCCGCACTACCGCCGCCTCCGCCTCGCCCCTCAGCGGATCCCCAGACTTCAGCCAGTCGGTCGCAACCGCCCTCAATACATCGCCCACCTGCCTCCAGCTCCGGCGCATTCGCAACCGCGCAGATCGCGCGCCCCCCTGCTGGATCAGCCGCGATGCCCAGTCCGCACAAGGCCAGAGATCATCGTAAACAGGCGATGAATAACGAATCTCAAGCGCCGATGGAACCATGCGGTCTCTCTCACCCACCGGTATCGCCCTCCTCCAGGAACTCAGTGCCCAGAGAGCAACCCCGCAATTCAGCGCCGGATGCACGCCCCAACAGGCGGAAACCACCATCCGCATGGAGCTCGGCCATATCCTCCGTCTGAATCGCCATGACGCTGTCCAAATTGCACAAATCGTACACACGCAAGAGCCCACGGCGCCCGCCTGCGCCGGCCGGGACCGCCCACGGCGGAATCGCTTCGCCCGTCCATGGGTCGGTCACAGTCACTAGGGCCCAGGGATTCGATCCAAATACACCGACCCCATCCCCCGACCCCATTCCCTCGCCGAAGCGCTCGTAAAACTGACTGCTCAGCTCCGTCATTCCATACTCCCCAACCACCCCCTCCACCCCCAAACCAAGCACCCGTCGAAGCCCTGCACGCAGCTCCTCCCGGGGCACCTGCCGCGTCCGCCCCTTGTACCCACCGGTCTCCATCAGCCGACTGCCAGACGGAAGACACCACCCCGGCAGCCCTCTTCGCTCCACCTCGTCCAGAAAATAGACCCAACCAAAGGCGGTCCCCAGAAGCAGGACGGGCACCGAGGACTCCCCCGATACGGCGTCCAGGCGTGAAAAAAGTCCGGTCCAGTCAAAAGCAGAACCGCAGAAAGAGGCGGAATCGATTGCGCCCCAACGGTCCAAGGCTCCTTCCACCATGTACGCCAACGAGGAATGCGGCGCATCAGACCAGCGCGGGATGAGGGACGCGATCGGCAGCTGTCGGTCCTCGGTGACGAGTGCTCGCTGAAAAGGCCCCGGCCAACTCGCTGCATACAGATCCAAGTCCCGATAATATCGACGCCCCGCGATCCCCACCGTCGTCCCGCTGGTCGCAAACCACCCCGCTGCCGCATCCGGGGAGAAACTGAAGAGGCTCCGTCCCTTGAACGCCGAAGTCGGCACCGCCGGGATCGCCGTCACAGAGTCCACCTGCCCAGGGGACCGCCCCCGTGCCTCACAAAGCGCGCAATAGAGCCCGTTCCGCTCGTATTGCCACCTGAAGATCTCTAGCGCAAGCCGCTCGAAGCCACTGCGGTCAAACCGCATAGAATCCCCCTGGCGCGCCTCGATATAATCCAGAATCGCTCGCTTCAAGAGCTCGTAATCGCGGGCCATCGCGTCGTATCCCCCATCCTCACCCTACCGTCGTTCATCAATCCACTTGTACCGCCACCGCGCAAATCGCGTCCCGTAATGCCGCCAGCGAGGCGCGGCGCAGCTCCGACGGCATGACAAACGGTGGGGTCAGAGAGACCACCTCGCCGGAGGCGCCGCTGGGAAGGACCAAATACCCGCGCGCCATCATCTCCAATACAACCGCCCATGCGCGATCCCCATCCGCTGCGCCGGTGGAGGGATCGACCATCTCAATCCCCCACATGGCACCCGCACCCCGAATTTCACCGACGCCCGGCAGGCGGCCGGCCGCTTCAGCCCAACCCTCCAAATCCGCCGCCCAATCCAGCGCCGGCAGGAATCGACGTTCCTCGTCGAGTCCCTCCTCGAAAAGGCGCAAAGCGGCAAGCCCCACCGCACAGCCAACCGGATGGCCGAGAAAAGTAGTCGTGTGAATCGCCTCCCCACGCGACCGCGGCCACGCCTCCATCACCGCCTCACGCCCCAGGCACGCAGAGAGAGGAAACCCGCCCGTGAGACCCTTGCCCAGACAAATCAGATCGGGTGTGACACCCTCCTCCTCGCAGGCGAACGCCCTCCCCACCC
>CALLYA010000119.1 GCA_937875495.1 uncultured Verrucomicrobiota bacterium | reverse complement strand
AGCGGACCATGAGGGCGAGGTGCCAACCAGGGCAGGGATCGATCCCGATCCCGATTCCGACCCCGATTCAGACAATGGTCTGGTGGATCGGCAACCATTGCCTGAACAGTATCGATGAGCGGGAGCGCATCTGTGGCCTTCACCAGACCACAAATCTCCTTGGCGCCCTTGGCGTCTTGGCGGTTCCTCTTGTGCGCGGGCCATGGCAGTTGCTGAACACTGCTCCGATGGAGCTGCGCCCACCGCGTTCTCTGCGGGCGTCCTCCCCATCCGGATCCGAAGACCTTTTCGGACGGGGGGGCTCCACCCGGCAAACTCATCCCCACTTGCCTGGCAGGTTGCACGCTCCAGGCGGATATCGGCCCTGCCCTTCGGCGGGTGGCCATTTCACTCACTGGAATTGCATCGGTAAATCCTTAATTGCGGCACAGCACCTTCTGGCCACTCGAATCCTTGCGACCCTTACCTTTGTCTGAGAATTTGGCGTAGCAACGGTACAAGTTTTGCCTCGCGCTCAGCGGCTTCCAGGCGGCGATGAACCATGTCCGGTGCGATTTCTCCCAGTTGAACGAGTTCGCGGGTTGCCCGTTCGTGACGTTCTGGGTTGCTGTCCAACAGATCGCTGATGCGCCGATCCACTGCCTTGACGTAATCAGGTGCATAGCAGATGGGGATAGACAGAGGACTAGGGTCGGTCCAGAACTCGTCCTCTTCTGCAGCGAACTCGATAACATGATTCCCCGGCTTGAGGTCGGCGAGATAGCAGGATGAGTCCGCAAAAAAATTCTGCCATACTTGGCCGTCTACTCTCCATTGCAAGGTCAGGCGGGCACCTTCGACGGTCTTCTCCCCGGCGATGGGTGGCTCCCAGAATGGATCGTCCACAAGGATTGACCCCTCGGATGCATCCGTCCGGATCGTGTTCGGCAAGGCGACCGTAGCTCTGAGGGTGAAAGCAGGAGTCGACTGGAGCAGAGCGCCCATGATCAGAGCGCCGACCTCTACCGTGTATGTTCCGCTCTCTGGAAACCGGACGGTGAATTGGAAGCCGTCTGAACCTGCAGGAACCCAATCGGACGGTGACACACGCACGAGGGGATGCGCCTGCGACTCGTATCGTTCCGGCAATACCTCCGCGCCGAAACTCAACGTACGGCCGCACACGGGCGGAAGAGGCTCGTGCGTCAGTCGTACCTTGCCAAGTTCATAAACAAAGGCATGTGCAGTGCCCGCATAGGGGGCAGACTGGACCCACAGGTTCCCCACACGGTCTTCGCGAGCTCGCCGGATGAAGCGGCCGGCTACCGGTGTCTTCGAATAATCGAGATCGAAACGACGGTTTGCAATAATTCGAGCAGGGCCCCCTGCTCCATGAAAGTATTCCAGCCACGCCCCACCCCTGGCCGAGGGATACAGTCGCTCAACATACCGCGACAGAACAACGAAAGGAGCGTTAGAGCAGATCCCTTCGGCCGCCGCTTCAGCATCTTGCGCACTGAAGTACAACCGCCGCTCCGATCCATCCCAAAGGACCGGATAGTGGTAAGGCTGGGCATCGGCGACAAGCGTCGGCTCATAAGGCTGAAACCCGTTATACCCCAGCAGCTTGAGCTTCTCGTTCCCGGGGGATTGGGGCACCTCGACCATTTGCCCGCGGTCATAGCGATAATAGCGTCCGTCCTCCGTAAGAACCAGCATCCCATAGGCATCCGATGGATAGATATAAGATACGTCTTCGGTGAATGAGAATTCGTCGGTCCGGTTCCCTTCAATGAGGAGTACGGTATTGGAGTTTTGGTAGCCATACCAAATTCGATCGGGTGATTCCACCACGACGCCCTGGTATCCATCGTACTGCTGGAACTTCTTTGCCCCTCGCCTCACGGCCGCCGCAAGTAACGCGGGCGTGCTCTCGAACCGCTTCACATCTTGCGGGCCTACGTCGAATACCCCGTCCGGAAACGCACTCATCGCGATGAGGAGATGACCGCAATCGTCCACCATAGACCGCCCGATCTTTGAACGATCGAACGGCACCGTCTGCAAACTCCAATTCGACCCGTCCCATCGTGAAAGCTGCTTGGGCGTTTCAGCGCGAAACATGGCCAACAGGCCAGGTTCAAGCTCCCAGATCCGGCTTCCACTCACCAACAGATGTTCCGTCCAGTCCTCAAATACAGGCAAGGCAGGAATACTCTCGCCATCGAGCCGGAAGCGCGCCACCTGATCACCGACAGGCGCCCAAAGATTGCCCCGGTGATCTTCGTGAAGGTGGAGAACGCCTGTGGCAAACCCTTCGCGCCATCCGTAGCGACGTACCTTGTCGTTCTGCCAGATTGCAATCCCGTCCTGCGGCAGTCCAAAGACAATAGCACCATTGGATGTGACCAATACAGATTCGGGAAACTGCCAGAAACGCGAGTTATCCCACGGCACCTCTTCCGTCGACAGAACAGGCTCCACTTTCCCGTCGGTTCCAAGCTTGATAAAAGTGTAGGTCCTCTCTCCTTGCGCAAACACCATTAACCACACCGAACCGTCCGGCAGCGAAAAAGCGTCGAAGACCCTCGTGGTACGCAGCGCTGTAAGAGCATCGTCGAGCGGGACTTCATTACATGTTTCAAGATCGAACGCAAAAATCTCTGCCTGTTCCCCGTAATTGAGCAATAGCGCGCGGGTCTCGCCCCAGCGAACACCCACGATCCTGTTCTGGCCAGGCCGCGCTTTGTGCCATTGGGGTGGCTCCATGACCTTAATCCCATCGTTCCCGCCGCGACAGAGGTTGTTGTCGTAGTAAAAGTACACATGCTCGCCAAGATCAAACACACAGGTATCACGAGGTAAACCCAGCCGGACCTCCCCACGCTCCCACCCGTTTGGGGTGAGATGCGCAAGAAAACGATGCCCCCAGTTGAATACCATCCCCGAACGGGACACATAGAGTCCAGGTTTCTCGTGCGACACCTCGTAGTAAAAGGAAGTGACCAGGTGAGCCCCCCCGTCACTGAGCCGGTAGAGGAGGCCTTCGTGCTCACCATCGCCCTTCTGCGTGGCATAGGCCCCGCGATCCTCTCCGCCATAGAGACCTGAGAAATAAGTTCCGGACGGCATCGGCCCAGTGACCGGCTCGCTGAACTCACTGCCGGACCAGTAGAAAATCTTGTTGTTCGCCATGACCCAAACGGGGCCACCTGGCTCTACAACCATGTCGGAGACACTGGACTGCGGCGTGCCGGGAATCGGGAAAAAGGCAGGTTCTTTCGAAGCGGTGCTGGCCCATGATTCGCCGCTCAAACCCGCACACGCAACCAAAATCAACACGATTACAAACGCATGCCAGACACAACTGGGATAACCTCTAGCTTTCATATGACTCCGACCCACATCGCAAACCAGGCTTTGGCGCCTCTACGCGACAATATCCTGCATTGGGATTGTTGGCCTCCCTATTTGACTGTTTCATCGATGAACGATCCACACACGATCCAGTTCGGATAAAATGCGGGCTACGCATGGCAGAGATCCCTGATTCAAAACAGAATCCACCGCACTGCCGACTCCTGTCAATCCAAAAGGCTCCTCAATGGGCCGATAACCAGGCGGTGTCCGAAAACCCATTGGGACCAAGCGCGGCTCACCGGATCCGGAGGGGAGGACTCGCGCAGAGGCGCTGAGGCGCTGAGGGGGGATAAGGAGGTATAGGGAAT
>CALLYA010000118.1 GCA_937875495.1 uncultured Verrucomicrobiota bacterium | reverse complement strand
CAGACGAATCAGTCTTCAATGGCATTGATAGACCATGTGCAAATGGGGATCAACCACTTTTTGGTTTTTTCTTCGAGCCAATGTCAAACTCACCTCCGCGCCTGTCCCTATAGTTTCATATAATAATAGAGTGTTGGTTCCGGTCCGGATGGAGAGGACTCCCGCAGAGGACGCGGTGGGGTTTTCGACCTGGCCATGGGGGTGGGTTGGGTCCATACCCTGATCCAAACATGTTTGAGGGGGGGGTATCCGTTGCCTCCTGTCCATGGCAGTTGCAGAAAGCAGATTCGACGTTTCTACGTCCCAATTCCTCCCTATCCCCCCTCTGCGCCCCTGCGCCTCTGCGCGAGTCTCCCGCAGAGGGCGCGGTGGCGTTTTCGACCTGGGGGTGGGGATGGGGGTGGGTAGGTTCCATGCTCTGCGACTTACCTTTTTGGGGAATTTTTTAAGATATACCGTTTCAGCAGACCAAGGCAGTTGCAGAAAACTGTTCCGATGTAGCTGCATTTCCCCCCTCAAGCACCTCTGCGCCCTCTGCGTTCTCTGCGGGAGTCCTCCCCATCCGGTCCCGGAGACCTTTCGTTGTCGCCCAATAGGGTTTTAGGACGGCCTCTCGCTAATCCTGAATTCACCGCAATTGAGGACAAACCTAGTACACTTTCATTGGATCATCTGGTATATTCCCGGACTTTTACGTTTCGAGAAAGGTACACAACACCATGATCCATAAGCAGAAACAACAAAGCCATCGGTCAACAATCCGCTGGGCGCTCATCGCCCTGATCAGCCTCGGAATCTCCGGCAAGACCCCTGCCGCAGATGGGGAAGCACGGCCTGTTCGCAATGTCATCGTCATGATACCGGACGGCTGCTCACAGTCGATTCAGACCCTCGCGCGTTGGGTTAAAGAGGCCAAGACCGGGCAGCCGTTGCACCTGGACGGACTCAACACCGGCGTGGTCAGGACGCACAGCGCATCCTCCATCATCACCGATTCGGCCGCAGCTGCGACCGCCTTCGCAACCGGGCATAGGACCACGACCCGATTCATCGGTGTCGCCGCCAGCGAGCACAGCCCCTACTACAACAAGACCCTGCCCTTCCTGACCGGATTCGAGCCCGAGGCGCCCGCCATGCATCCGGTCGCATCGGTCCTGGAGGGGGCCCGCCTGGTCCACAAATCCACCGGGCTGGTCGCCACCTCCCGCGTCTCGCACGCCACCCCTGCCGGTTTCGCTTCACATGTCCACGATCGCGGCATGGAACGTGAAATCATGGAACAGGCGGTCTATCAGAGTATCGATGTCGTCTTCTCCGGCGGCGCACGTTACCTGGTCCCGTCCGGTTCGAGCTACAAGACTTCGTTCGGCAAGGAGTGGGGCGGAGCGCGCAACGACAAAGAGAACCTGGTGGATGTCCTCAAAGAGCGTGGCTATCAATTCGTAGACAGCAGTGAGACTATGCTCCAGGTGGAGCGTGGGCCGGTTTGGGGGATGTTCGATGATGACGCCATGGACCCCGATCTCGATCGGGACGATCTCCATCCGACCCAGCCTTCTCTCGCCGAGATGACGCAAAAGGCGATTGAGATCCTCGCCCAGGATGAGGACGGATTCTTCCTGATGGTCGAGGGGAGCCAGGTCGATTGGGGCGGGCATTCCAACGACGCCTTTTTCATGCTCGGAGACTTCCTCGCCTTTGACGACGCGGTCGGCACGGCGCTCGATTTTGCGAAAGCTGACGGCGAGACCCTCCTTCTCGTCTTTCCGGATCACGATACGGGCGGACTCACCATCGGCCACGAATTCTCCAGTTTCCCGCCCAGCTATTCATCAATGTCGATCGAGGCTCTGATCGATCCCGTCAAGGATGCGAACATGACCCTGCAGGGGCTCCTCCCACGGATTCCGAGGTCAGGCAAGAACGACGCCGGCGACGAGATCTTCACCACGTCGGACGTCATCACCGCCTTTTCGAAGAACCTGGGCCCTTACTGGGAAAAGCAGCTGACCTCCGAGCATGCCGAACATATCACCAATGTATTGAACAGCGACAGCAGTGACGGTTCCAAGTATTCCCAGATCAGGGATCACATCAACCGCAACCTGACCTGCTTCGGCTGGACCTCCGGGGGCCACACCGGTGTCGATGTACCGCTCTTCGCATTCGGTCCAAACCCGGTCTTCGGGACCTATGAGAACACCGACATCGCCCACCTCTGCGCCGCGGCCATGGGCTTTGAGCTAAAGGCGATCACCGACCGCCTCTTCGTCGATGTACTCGCTGCATTCCCCGATGCCACCATCGACACCTCCAGCAGCGAGAACCCGGTCCTGGTAGTCAACGGACATCGCCTGCCGGTGAGCAAGGACTATATCGAATTGCCCGACGGCCAGCGCCGGCAACTGGAAGGCATCACGGTCCATGCACCGGAGATTGAGAAGGTCTTTATCCCGCGCCAGGCGGTTGAACTGCTCAAGCAGCAGTAACAGGCTCCCAACCGGACGATTGTGTTGAACCCATAACCCGGTGCGCCTCATGGCGCACCGGGTTATCTGTTTCTTTCAGACAGGAACCTGCCTCACACAGGATAGGATTCGGTAATCAATGCCGGCGGATCCAATCCAGCGTGGGCTTGATCGCCGGCTGCACCATGTCGTGGCCATACCCCTGGAGCTCAAACAGGGTCACATCCTTATGGCCGACGACCCTGAGCATGCGCATGAAATACGCGTTCTCCTCGTAGCGCCCCAACATCTCCAACTCGCGATCACCCGTGATCAGGAGGATGGGTGCCGCCTCAGGGCGAACGTGGTACAGGGGAGCGTACTCGTCCACCAGCGGCTGCGTGTCCGGCATGCCCAGCTCCTTGCGAATCGTCATGTGCGTGATGGTGTGGCCGCTGAATGGGATCAATCCCGCGATACGATCCGCATCAATCCCCTGCTCGGCCAACCAGCGCCGATCCATGCCGACCATGCTCGCCAGGTACCCGCCCGCGGAATGCCCGGAGACATAGATCTTGTCGGTGCGCCCACCGAACCGCTCGATATTGCGAAAAACCCAGGCAACCGCCGCGGCCGCGTCCTGGATGTAGGCGGGGCGCTCGACCTTTGGATGCAGTCGATAGTTAGCGGCGGCCACAGCGATTCCTTGGTTCTTGAAACCTTCGGGGATGAACCGCTCCCCACCGGTCAATCCGCCGCCGTGGAACCAGACCACCGTTGAAAACCCGGTTGCATCCTTCGGATGGTAGAGGTCAAGCCGACAGCGTTCCAGCCGCGCCGGATCGGCATCCGGAGTGTCCTCAATATAAGACACCCCGACCTGCAACCCATACTCAGCCTCGTCCGCAGCGCCTCCGCAGGGGCCGGCAACCAGACCGGCCAACAACAGCATCAACATCCATCTATTTTTTCGCATATTCGTATTCCCATGGTTCATTCAGCGGGTGATCATCACGGCCGTGGCCGGGTTTCCCATCGCCACCAACCTACGGTTGTTGTTTCTCAATATCCAAATCGCTATCGGGATCGACCTCAGCCGCAGGCTCCAGCGTGATCCCCATCCGGAACCGGAGAGCCTCCTGCAGAGGGTGCAGGGGACGCGGACTGAAGTCATTCTTTGATAATTGCAGCAACGGGTTGAAGCCGGAACGTGGCCAGCACCTCGCGCGGGGCAAAGGCACCTGCGCCGCGGCACGCGAAGTCGTGCAACGGCGATCGGCCTTCGGCCCGATTCAGCTTGCCGTGGCGTGGAGCTTCTTCTTAGCATTGGGGGTCGCCTTGAGTGCAATGCGGACAGGCTCAACATAGACGACTCCCATCGTCCGCCGACAGGAAAAAGTCGTGGGCTAACGGGGCCCGGCAGCGACAATCGACCGGTTGGTTCATTCAATCCAAAGGTATGAGGGGTAACATGCGAGATTCGACCTCAAGACGTGAGTTCATGAAGGCACTCGGACTTTCCACTGTCGCCATCGGTTGGCCCGCGACTGCACGCGCACAGGCACCGGCGACGATACCGGGCTTCGAGGAGACCAAGCCGGCAACCGACCCGACTCAGGGCTGGCAGCCGGTCTCGGACCGCAAGGTCCGCGTCGGGATCGTGGGCTACGGGGTGTGTCAATTCGGGGCGCAGTTCAGCCTGCAAGACCATCCGAACGTGGAGGTGGCGGCGGTCAGCGATCTCATTCCCGATCGTTGCGAGGCCCTGGCCAAGGCGTGCCGCTGCGAAAAGACCTATCCCTCGCTGGAGGAGCTGGTAAAGGACGACACCATCGAAGCGGTCTTCTTGGCGACCGACGCGCCGAGCCATGCGCGCCATTGCATCGAGGTCCTCGAGCACGGCAAGCACGTTGCCTGCGCGGTCCCCGCGGTCTGGGGCTCGCTCGAAGACGCCGAGCGCCTCTTCGCGGCCGTCAAGAGGAGCGGCCTGAACTACATGATGTTCGAGACCTCATCCTACCGTCCCGATTGCTGGGCTATGCGGCAGGTCTATGCCGCAGGCGGCTTCGGCAGGTTGGTCTTCACTGAAGGCGAGTATTACCACTTCCATTCCGGGCAGATCGGCTCGTACAAGAACTGGCGCGTCGGCAGCGTCCCGCTCTGGTATCCCACCCATGCGACCGCGTATTACGTGGGTGTGACCGACAAGCCGTTCACCTCGGTCTCCTGCACCGGGTTCATGGGTGATATCGAAACCTATCAGCCGGGTGCCAATCGATATGACAACCGGTTCACCGATGAGATCGCACTCTTCGAGACCGCCGAAGGCGGGGTCGCCCGCATGCTGATGTGCAAAAGCATTCACGGCCTGGTCTCCGAAACCGGCCGCGTGTTCGGTGAAAAAGGGCGGATGGAAGGCACCAAGTATCAGGGTGCCATGCAGCAGCTTCCAAACATCCAGCGTCCGCCGCTGCCTCCCGGGGTCAATCCCGGCGGCCACGGCGGCTCGCATGGCAATCTCGGGCATGAGTTCGTCATGTCCATCCTGGAAGAGCGAAAGCCACTCGTCGATATCGCCACGGCTCTCAATTTGACCGTTTGCGGCATCGTCGCCCACCAATCCGCACTGCGCGACGGCGAGCGATTGAAGGTGCCGCAATACCAATATTGGGCGTAATCCGTCGCGGTCGGCGCCTGTCTCCATAGCAGAATCGGATGTGGGGCCCGGACCGGAAGACCATCGGCCGGGCCCCAATGGTTCAGTAGCGTACCTGGATCCGGAAGAATGCTCGATCTGAAGTTGCGTCCGGAATGGCAAGTCGCAACCGAACCAATTCATGCTCCCCATCCAGCGGCACAGTCTCCTGCTTGATGACCCAATCCGTGCCCGAACTCCACTGTGTGCCGTCGGTCGATACCTGCAGCGTGAACTCCAGCCGGGCATCATTCATCCGTGCAGGATAGGTCAGCATAAGCCCACCCGAACTGGTCAACTCCAGGTTGAGGACATCCTCACCCGCAGCCAGCTGTGGATTCGTCCCAAAGGCATACTCGTAGAGGTTGCTCCTGCCGTCCCCATCCGGATCGGCCAGCGCACCCCACATCACCGGTTCGTCCGTGATCCGGTCGAGCATCCCCTTGTCGAAGAACGACAGGCTCCACGCCTGCTGGGGTCCGTTCACACCGGCACCCTGCGTCTCCTCCAGCGGCGGATCCAGGACCACCTCGATCAGGAAGTCGCTGTAGGCCGAGCCGCCGTCCGAATCGGTCGCTATCACGCGAATCTGAAACTCCCCGATATCGAAGTTGCCGGCGGTCCCGGAGAACCTGCGCTCGACCGGATCGAAGTTAAGCCAGCCGGGAAGCGGGCCGCCATCCGCCGAAGTCGCAGAGTAGTGCAGCTCGGTATCGTCCGTGTCTGGATCCGCAAAACTTTCCAGTGCAACCGTGAACGCAAACGGCACCCCGCGTATCACCTCCTGGTCAGGCAGTACCACCGACGGAATCGGCGGGTTGTTGAACTTGATGCGGAATACATATGTCCGGTCGACCTGTTTGCCGAATCCGTCGAAGTTCGACCCGACCACGATGGTGTCGTCCCTGATGTCGACGGAGTATCCAAAGTGATCGGTGATCCCGCCATCGACCGAGACCAGTTTTTCGACGAGTCCCCAGGTGTCAGGCGCTGGATTTCCGCGATCGGCAGGGTCGTGGTCGCGCTTGTAGACGTAAGCGGCGCCCGCATTCACAGCGCGGGTATCATCGTAACGTGCGCCAATCACGACCACATCGCCGCTGACCGCTACGGAATGCCCGAACTCGTCGTTGCGCATGCCGGATTCAGCCACAAACTTATGGACCTCCACCCACTGCGCGTCCGCGGTTGCGGGAACGATGCTCAGGTCAAAGGCATAGGCGGAGCCGGAGGCATTTCCGAAGACGGTGTCATATCGAGCACCGACCACAAGCAACCCGCCGTCGATGCCCACGGAGTAACCGAACTGATCGCCCATCCGGGTGTCGTCAGCCAGGATCTTCTGCATCAAGCCCCAGGCGTCAGGCCCGTTCTCATTGCGAGCGAACAGATAGACCGAACCTGAGGCGCTGCCCTTGTCATCATCAAACGGACAGCCGACGGCGAGATGGTCGCCACTCAAGGCCACGGAATACCCGAACTGATCGCCGCTGCGCCCATCGAAGGCAACGAGCTTGGTGGCCTGTTCCCAGGGCGCTGAGGCATCCGGATCGCCCTCAAAGACATAGACGGCGCCGCCCCCGCTGCTCTGGGTTCGATCGAGCCTGGCACCGATCGCCACGGTGGTATCGTCCACCGAGACCGCGGAGCCGAATAGATCACCAGCGGACCCAGAGACAGGGTCGAGCCGAGAGACCATGCCCCACTCCCCGAGGCCGCCCTGATCCCTTCCGAAAAGGTAGACCGAGCCGGAGGCCTGTCCGTTGGCCCAGTGGTACGGTGCGCCCACGGCCAAAATCCCTGAGGCGCCGTCGAAATCAAGGGCATAGCCGAACTGATTTCCATGCTGTCCGTCCGGTGGCGACAAAACCGCCGCAAGCGCCCACTGTTGATAGCGGGCATCGCCCACCTTTTCGTACACATAGACGGTGCCGGTCCGCACCCCAAACGCGCTGGTGCCATAAGGTACACCGATCGCGATAACGTCTTCGCTGGTAGCCACCGGCTGACCGAAGTTGTCGTTGTTGGGGCCATCGACCGAATCAAGCTTGGTGACCTGCGCGTGAAGCGCCTCGACGGTGATCCCTTCGATCACAACGGCATCAGCCACACCATCGTCAATGGAGATCGTGAAGTCAGTGTTCTCGGAGCCACCGACGGTTACACGTCCATCCGTGGTGGGGACAAACGTCAATGCCTGCAAGGCCGCAGTGACTTCCGCCGATGTCCCGCTGAACGAATAGACGCCGTTTCCGAGGTCCGTAAACCCTCCGAGTTGTGCCAAAAAGCCTCGGCTGGGATCGGTCTGCGTGATGATGACCGTCAGCTGCTGCGCCCCGTAGCCGTCCGGGTCGAAGATATCGATGCTCGCAAACGGCTGGAGCGAGAGCAGGTGATAGACCGTCAAAGTCTCGGATTGCGGCAGTCCAACCACCCTGGGGATGTCATTGACACCGTCCACTCGAACCGTGACCGTTCCGATGGTCAAATCGGAATCGGGTTCATAGACCGCAACAGCGACCTGTGCGGAGAAATCGCCCGGGGCTTCCGCCGACGGATCCTCGAGCCAGTAGACGAGAGCATCGACTCCGGTGAACCCTACCGGCGGGGTGTATTGCAAGGCTTGCATGCTCGGATCGATCACCACCGTGCCCCATTGGGCCTCAGCGTGCCGGATCCGGAGCTGAGCACGGGATACCGGATCGGTATCGTCATTGGCAAGCACGTCCAGGACAAACGGTTCACTACCGGGCTCCAAGGAGTGGACGACCGAAAAACGATCGTCGTTGGCCAGGCCGCTGCCGACAACCATCGTGACCTGGGCAGTACCAGTGCCGCCCTGGCCGTCTCCAAACTGGTAGGTGAAGGTCTCCGTTCCAACGAACCCGGCAACCGGCGTGTAGAGAATGGCCTGGCCATTGATGGCGGCCGAGCCACCCTTCAATGGATCTGAAACCGCGAGCAGGCTGAATGCCTTGCCGGACGGTGCAAGGGACCCGTCATTGAGCAGGACCGGCAGATTGTTCTGGGCCGAGCTGCGACGGACGGAATAGACGTCGTCGCGCCCCCAAGGATCCAACACATCCTCCCGCGCCTCCACCGCGATCCGAACCAGCCCCTCCGCTCGCCGCAAGGAGCCATCGGTCATTTCGTAAGTAAAGGTCTCCATCCCCGCGAAACCGGGCGCAGGGGTGTACACCAGCGCGTTGCCATCGGAGTGGACCGTCACCGTGCCGCCGTGTTGCGGGGCTTCCAGTCCGGTACCGACCACGGTCACGCGGAGCTGCTCCCCGACCCGCGGCAGGATTGTGTCATTGAGCAAGACCGGCAGGAGATTGTCCACACTCTCCTGGGCGACCAGGAAACGGTCCTCGTTGGCGACCAACCCGCCGACCGTCACAAGGATCCGAACCTCGGCCGATGCCAGGTCGATCCCATCGCTGATCTCATAGTTGAATCGCTCCTCACCGATGAAGCCCGCGGGCGGGGTGTAAAGCAGCCATTGCCGCTGGGTGTTCGGATCCGTCTCGATCACGACCGCGCCTCCCTGGTCCGGGGCGCCCACCCCGCTCAAGGTTAGACTACCCGGCCTCAGCAACAGGCGATCGTTGGCAAGGACATTCAACCGAGTTGCCGGAGAGCCTCGCAAGACGGAGAATTCATCGTCGCCGGCGAAGATACCGTCGCGCTCGATCCGAATCTCGATCAGCGCCGAGGCGGTGCGCCCCTCTGAATCCTCGATTCGGTAGGAATACCACTCCGTGAGTTCACTCAGATTACGCGGCGGAGTATAGAACAATCCGGTCCCGTCAGGGTTGATCACCAGCGTCCCGACCCGGGTCGGATCCGCCGGCTCGATAGGACCCTCGACCTCGCTGATCAGGCCGGGTGAATCAATCGCGGGAAGTATGAGGTCGTTGAGCAAGACGTCCAACGCGTTTCCGGCAGAGTTCTTGCCGACCGTGAACGAATCATCCCGCGCCACGAAACCACCGGGCGTGACAACCACTTCGACGTAGGCGACTCCTGTGCCGCCGCCCTGGTCTTTCACCTGATACGCGAAGGTGTCGACATACTCGCCCGCGGGCGCGGGTTGTGGCGGGGTGTAAAGGAGGCGCATGCCGTCCGCGGTCAGCGTCACCAATCCGCCCCTGCCCGTCGCAGCCGCGCGAGCGTCGCCGGAAGGCGGGTTCAGGATCGCGTCCAGATCCGCGCCGACCCGTGCCAATGAGAAACCGTTCGGTAAGCGCGGCCGGAAATCGTCGTTGGCCAGGACGTCCAATGGATTCTGCCGGCTGTAGCGTGACACTGTGAAGCGGTCGTCCTGCAGAGACAGCATGCCTGTACGATCCACGAGCCGGATATGGACGCTCGCCTCGGCACGGACTGTACCGCCTCCGGCAATAGTGTACCGGAATGAGACGAACTCATCGTGAACCCGTGCTGAGGAGGGCGTGAATCGGAGCAGGCCTTCGTCCGCAACGATCTCGATCTCCCCCTCCAATGGAGGCGAACCCAAGGCACCGGTCACCGGCGGGGCGATCGCGATCAGGCTCAATCCAACCGGCTGTCCCGGTGTCCAGCCATCGTTGGCCAGTACCGGTAATTCCGCCGTCGTACCGAGGGCGGCCACGAAGGTGTCGGACTGCGCCACGAGCCCGCCGTTCAGACGTTCGGCAATCACGTGAATCAAGACATAGGCGAGATCTTCCGCGCCGAACTCGTCGCGAATCGTGTAGCTGAAGGCCTCCACGCCGAAGAATCCTCCGGCCGGGCGATAGCGGAAGGCGCCGTCGGGAGCGTCGAGCACGAGGCTTCCGCCCTGGTTCGGCTGGGTGTATTCAACGATCTCGATCGCCCCACCATACATCCCCAAGGAGATGTCATTCGCCAGCACCTGCAGCTCATGCTCGTAAGAGTTTGCAGGGATGGTAAACAGATCCGGGTTGGCAATCGTCAGACTGCCGTCGGATGCGATGTACTGGAAGTCGTCCAGAAGGAAGTCGTCCAGGAGCGCATCGAACTGCGGAAGCCCGGTTGGATCATAGCTGAAACTGCCGTCGGGCAGGATCGTGACCGGTGCCTCCAGACCACTCATCGGATCGTAGTCGACGACGATCAGGCGATCGTCCGGCCCCGTACCGTTGTGATCCCACTCCAAATCGTTGTCGAGGAGTCCGCGTCCAGGGTCGTAACCCAAGGGTGTATCCTCGTCGGTCGTATAGAGATCCGGCTCAGCCAGAGGCTCGTTGTTGACGCCCTCGACCAGGATCCGGACCTCCGCCGAATCGGTTCCGCCCACCTGATCCGTGACGGTGTATGTGAACGAGTCCAGCACGTATTCCCCGCGTGCGAGCTCCTTGAGCAGGCTGCCCTCCGCGGTGGGATCGAATTGTAGGGTGCGTCCCACCGAGTCAAGCTGGATCGAGGCACCCAGAGAACTGGTGACGGAGACGGACCCGATATCCAATATATCATGGATGTCCGGGTCCCCGTCGTTGTCGAGGACCGCTGCCCAGGCAAGCGTCAGCGGAACATCCTCCCAGGTCCGGAACACGCTCAAGGGATCGACCAGTCCTGAGATCAGGCTTTCGGGGCCGTCCGGATTCGCCGTGGGCGCGTCGTTGACCGCGGTGACACGCACGGTCACCATGGCCGACGCGGTCGCACCGTGGCGATCGACCACAGAATAGAAGAAGACGTCGTCCGCCGCTTCGCCCTGCTGGGCTGAAAGCGCATTCAATGTCTCGGATACAGTGGGATCGTATGTGATATTTGTCAGGTTGCGGTTGAACCGGATCTCGAGCGTGACCCGCGCTCCGAGCAAGCTGGTGATCTCCATCCTGCCGGTCGCCTCAGGGAGCAATTCCGTCCCGCCCCCGGCCGCCTCCGACTCGATCGGCTCATGCAGGGCCGCGATCAGGAGTGTATTCGCGTTGTCGTCCCAATCCGGATCGTCGTCGTTTTGCAGCAGCGTACCGGATACCTGCAAGACCGCCACCGTATCCTCGGGCGTGGTGAGCGCGGGCGAGGTGGCAACGCTGTCAGCCATTGGAACGGGAGCGTCGTTGAGCCCCAGTACCAGCAGTTCCACGATCCCGGTGGCACGCTCCCTGTTCTCCATCGCTTCCGTAGGATCGCCGGATGCACTGCGCGGATGATCAATACCGGTCTCAAGGGCGTAGTCGATCATCGTATAGGTGAAGTAATCGACCAGCTCCTCGCCCTCGGGGATCGACTGCAGGATCTCCGCCGTGGTCGGGTCGTAAAAGATCGTGCCGTCGTCGGTGACCTCCACCAGCGCGCCCCATACGCTCTCGATGAGCGTGTCGTTCTCGGGATCGTCACCCAGGCCGACGATGCGCAGGCCATCGAAACGGTCCGGCTCCAGATCATTGGCGAGCACGTCGAGCGTCACGGTCTCGTCCTCAAAAAGGACCGTCGCGTCATCCACCGCTATCGGCGGGGAGTTCCCGGCCGTCAGGACCGTACCGTCGATCGTCGTCCCCGGAGTCGAATCATCCGTTGACGGTCCGCCGGGGAACGCGATCCGATTCTGCGGTACCAGCACTCCGACAAATTCCGGATTCCGACTGAGCGCCTGATGCTCAAACAGCGGTAGGTCGGGCTCAAATCGGCCCAGGTATCGCGCCTCGGTCATCACACGCCCGAAGGGATCAACCAAGGTCAAGCGCCCCCCGCGGTTGTCCAGAGGGAAGCCGCCGTTCGCCTCCTGGAATCCCACCCCCGATGGAAGCTGCGTCTGGACATCGGCCGATGCGCCGACGACCAGGCCGGTCCCACGCTCCAACGCCCCCGAACTGAAGGCAGTGAACGTGTGCCACACCGCATCCCCCAACCGGAGTTGGTATCCGGTCAGATCCGGCAGCGGATCAGAGGTGCGGGTGTTGTACAGCTCTACGAATTCCCATTCGGAATCCTCAGCAAGGTCGTCATCCACATCCGGGTTGTAATGGATCTCGTTGAGCACCAGCTCCCGGAAGGCATCATACTCATACGCTCCGGGCTCCGGCGTAGCATCCCGCCACCGCCCCCGCTGGTCGACCGCGCGCTCCGATACGAGACCATACCCGATCAGCTGGCTTGCCTCCGGGAGTGCGTGCGTCTTGGTCGGTCCGCCGTTGTCACCCAGCGGCTCGAGAATCGGATTCTCCGCGCCCTCTTCCAACGACACCACGTCGTAGGGGGCCTGAGCCCCCGATTGACTGAAGCGTGCCGCGGAATCGGGATGCGGATGGAAGAGCTGCACGACGTACGATTCGCCGCCTTGCGAGAAGATGGTCTCGGTCGCGTCATCAGAGACATTGCCACCGAGCGAAAGGATCCGCGCCCCGGCCTCGACCGCCAGGTTCCGGCCCGTGGCGTCTGCGACAATGGTGTTCAGCATCCAGACCCAGGTATTGAAGGCCTCGGCGCGTATACTGCTGCCGCTGCCGCTGAAATCGAGGTTGCCCCGGAACGTGCAATGTTCCACATCGACCGAGAACTCCCTGCTGATATCGGCGTTCTCGATATAGAGCGCGCCACCGCCGAAGCCACCCGAACCACCTTGGCGATTGCCGGAGAAGGTGCTGTTGTAGAAGCTGCTCGCCTCTGAGGTATAGAGTGCGACCGCGCCGCCGCCCTGACCGAAGGAGTCGCTCGTGCGGTTGTTCTGAATCAGGCATTGATTCAGATGCAGGGCACCCTGTTCGCAATCGATCGCACCGCCCCATTGGCCGGCGGAACTGTTGATCACCGCGCAGGCATACATCGTGAGATGACCATCCGGGCCGATCCAGACCGCGCCGCCGGAGGACGGGTGATCGCCGTCTGCCAGGGTCAGGCCTTCCATGTGAACCCGGGCTTGAATCTCGAAGAGCCGATGGTCGCCCATGCCGTCACCGGTCAAATCACCGCTCAAGGTCAGGAGGTCGGCGCTCGGACCGAAAATGCTGAGGTTCTTGTGAATGGCGAGCGGCTGTTCCATGCGGATCGTGACAGGCCAGGTCGGCGCGATGCTGGAGTCATCGGAATCCCGTAGGTCGATCAGGACGAAATCGTTGCTGGCTGCCTGTTCAATCGCGAAGCGGAGCGTCCCTTCCTTGTCCGCCTCGGTCAGCGTGGGATCGCTTGGATCATAGTCCTCGGAGCGATTCACGATCCACGCCCTGCGGTCGGTACCGGTAAAGAGGTAATCGAGGCGCACCTGGTCCGCTTCGTTGTTCGGATCCCGCACCGTTATGGTGAAGCGTGCCGGGATGCCTGGCGCTCCCGGCGGAATCGGGAATCCGAAGTCGGGGACAAAGACCAGTCCCATCAACGCAGCCTCCAACTCGGCATGCGAGGGTGGGTCATCCGCATGCCCCAAATAGACGTATGTGCCGTCGCCAAGTTCATCAAAGATGAATTCGCCGTTCTCGTCCGGCTGCAACTGGTACGGGCCTCCGGGCGAGCCGGTCCGCGTGTACCGGGTCAGAAAGCGGCCCTTGGCCGGATCGTCCACCTGGATCGTCAATTCCAGCGCCTGCTCCGGGCGGTCGATGTCGAGGATCGAACTGGTCGAACCAAGCCGGCCCTCATCGAAGAGGAGCACACCTGCCTCGTCGTCGATCGAAACCTGTGTGACCACCCCGGCCCCAGGGCCGTCAATATCGAGACCCACGATCCCGCCGGTCAGGACCGGTGCATCGTTGACGGAGGTAACGACCAGCGTGGCGCGACCATTGGTCACCACCCCGCCGTGCCGGTCGTCCAGGGTCAATCGAAAGGTGATGGTCTCGTTGCGGCCGACCGGTATTCGGTTGGCAACCGGCTCAAAGACCAGGTCGCGAAGACCGGCCTGTACCTCCGCAGGCGTGCCCGTGAGGACATAGTGATCGCCCTGTAACGCGAAGGTCCCAAGAAGTTCACCGATCTCCGGGGTGCTTGTCGGCCCGCTGTATGAGGTCTCCAGGGAGATCTCCGCCTCCATCACCTGCTGACCCGCATTGTCCGGATCGTCCACCAGCACGAGTTGGAAGGGCAACGCCGTGGCGTCATCCTGAATCGACGCGATCGGTTCCACCCCGGCCAGCCGGGGCAGATCATTGACCGGATAGATCTCGACGGTGGTGCGATTGTCGACACCCAGGCTCGAGCTGCCCGAAAAGAGCTCGATCTCAAACTGGAGTGAGCCCAAGACCGTCGGCGGATAGGGCGGCAGCACACCGTCCGGCGAGTCGTTGAGATGCGACAGGTTCCGTCCCGGCAAGAGGGCGAGCCGACGAATGCCCTCGGTCATCTTGCTGGTGATCCCCTCGAATCGATACTCGCCATTGCCCTGAAAGATGAATCCGGCATTGGTCAGGTTGGCCAATTTGTGAGGGGAATCCGCACCCAACACCTGACCGCCCGCATCAAGGTCCTTGATGCGAATGACCATTGCGTTCGCTCCGCCGGTGATGACCACTTCCTGGAAGAGCATCAGCGTCGCGCTGTCATTCACCGTCTGGCCGGAGCGCGTGTTGCGGATGTCCGATAGGGTCTGCGGACTGCGGGTATTGATCCGTGTGTTGGAGTTGCTGCCGGAGAGGCCGCCATCGTCCACGAGCGTGATCTGAAACACGGTCTCCACGGGCGGGTCGATGTAATCCTCCGAAGCGTGGAAGACCAGCCCGCGCAATACCGCCTCAATGTCCTCCGGTATGCCTGATGCAATCGTGTAGCGATTGGAATTGCTCGGATCCTGTGCGAAATCGTTGGTAACCCCCGTGGGATTGCGTAACTCCCCACGTTGATCGGAGGTCGAGACCTCGAGAATGGTCGCGGAGATCTGCTGGGGAACATTCGCGTTGTTCACCCGCTTTAGGTCGTTTTCTGTGATCAAAACGTCGGAAAACGGGGTGATACTCGAACGGGTAAAAACAAACTGTGGAGTCGACGGCAGGAAGATCTCAGGCGCGTGGTTGACCGCCATGATCTTGATTCCGGTCTCGGCCTGGACCGAGACGCGGTTGGGTACCGAGGTGCTCGACTCGATGGCCGTAATGGTGAACTTCGCGATCCGGCTTCGGCCGATCGCTTCCAGGTTCGGATACGGCACGAACACCAGCGCCTGCAACTTCTGAGTGATGACATCGGGCGTCGCGGTTAATGTGTAAAGCCCTGGGGAATTGACCGGATCCGCCAGCACGAAGCCTTGGGTCTGCTCCACGAAATGCCCGGGCGCGACATCTCCGGTAAGCGTCTGGATCTGGATGGTCACACGCAGCGACTGCGTGTTCGGTCCGTCCGGGTCCTGGATCGTCACCTTCTGCGTGCTCGAATATGAGAAGGGCGTTCCTTGGCTGTCGTCATTGACCGATATCTGCGGGTTGGCCGCCCCGAAAATAGTCGATGAATACGAGATGACCGGTCGATCGTTGAGGCCGTTCACGTTGACCGTGACGGTCGCGGACATCGCCGCCTCGTCCTCTTCCCCGGTCTTGTCGCTGTCCACCAGGTATTCGAACACATCGGTGATGCTTTGCCCAGGGAGCAGATGATTCAGCAGACCGCTCGGGTTGTAGAAAACCTGGGTGCCTTGGACCGAGATGGGCACCCCGTTCTCCGTCGTGTCGCTCGTGGCAAAGCCGGTGCCCGCGCCTTTCACCCCCTGCAAGATCAAGCCGTCCCCTGCGTCATTCGCCAATACATTGATCAAGAGGTCAGAATCCTCATCGGTCGTTGCAATATCGTGGACGGGGTTCAATTCGGCACCCACCAACGTTCCACAGAATGCGAGGCAGAGAAGGAGCGATCCCCCCACTCCGGGCAATCGGGAAACCGTGGAAATCAGAAGTACTTTTTTCATGACCGATCTCATCTGGCTTTATTGGGGAAAGAAGATTGGGGAATCGTGATCAGAGGGAGCGTCTGACTCCACCAGCGCGTCCAGGCTGACGAGCCGTTCCGGATAGAGTTCCACTGGCAGGCACTGGTCCAATCGTGCTTGGTATTCCCGCTCCTTCGCTTGTTGTTGTTCCGACTTCAGCTGCCGACGCAGCGCCGTCTCAGCCTCTTCAAATGGAATGGTTTGAGGTGCTCGTGCATCGATCCTTTTGACCAGGAAGAACCCCTCCTGGATGGCGATCACCTCACTGACCGCTCCGTTCTGCGGCAGGGTGTACCCCGCCTCCAAAACCTCCGCTGGGAACCGGGCATCCATGCGGTCCAGCTCCACCCAACCGATGTCGCCACCGCGATAACGAGTCGGCTGATCCTCCGAATACTCGACCGCCAACGCGCCGAACCCACGGCTATCAGCAGGCAGGTCCATGGCACGCACCCGGGCCTCCTCCATCCGGGCGCGGATCTGAGCCAACCGCGTCTGAGACGCACCCGCCGAACCCCGAAGCACGAGGACCGCGAGCCGCACTCGCGCCGGCTGCGTCCATTGCTCAATCCGCTGGTCATAGCGCTCACGCAGCAATTGTTCAGTGATCTCCGCCCCGGCTTCCTCGACGGCTAATTCCTGCTCCCGCAGCGATGCGATCAGCATGTTCTCATACTGGCGCACCACCTCGGGATCCTTGTCGATGCCGAGCTCCAAGGCTCGCCGCACCTGCTGCCGACGCCTGGCCATATCACCGGCCAGCGCCTCGAACCCGCCTGTCGGTTGACCCCGATCACGCCGACGCTGCCATTCCGCCCGGAGCTCCCCCTCTGTGATCGGCTCGCCTCCAACGCGTGCCACGATCTCGGGGTCCACCTCTGCGCCCGCTTCCGGCTCCGACCGAAAACAGCCGACGGCCAGGAGCAGCACACCGACGCATGCGCCGGCTGCGGCGATGGGTCGAATCCTGTTATGAAGCAATCTTGACATCAATGGTTCCATCGGAGGTTGGCTCGCACCTCTGCATGTGAGCAGTCGCATCACGGCACCGGCCGCACGCGTACGCGCATGAATAATTGATCCGCCTGGGCTGTCGACTGGACCGCGCGGAAGACCTGGATTTCGGGATCCGCGGAGTAAGGCTCCAGTGCACATGCCTCCACCGCGGAGGGATCGCTCCGCCAAACGCGGAGATCGGTCGATACCTCGACGATGTACTGGAGGTCCGTGATCTCCATGGGACGCCGGAACAGAGCGGTCAACCGACCCTCAACCAACTCAATGCGCGGAAGAGTCACCGCGTCCGGGCCCACACGGTCGGCACCGAAGGCATATGCCTCGAAGTTGGAGATGCCGAGCTCTCCGAAGGCCAGCTTGGAGAAGGCATTCGGATCAGTCCCGCCCGCAGGCAGGTGCTGCTCCATCCACGCGGCAAAGGTCATCGGCCGGGAAATCACAAACAGGGTGGCGTTGGTCGGCCCGTTCACGATGATGCCGGGATCCGGCACCAGCTCCAGCCGAAGGTATACAGGCGCCACATCATCCGCCCCCGGCAGCGGTCGAAACTCGAGTACCTTACTACTCTCCCCTACGCCCCAGTGGACGTAAGAGCTGATCGATTCGTAGTCGATTCCGGGCTTGGCCGTGCCGACGATGGTCCAACGAACCAAGAGGTCCTGTCCAAGTGCGCCACTGCGCTGCAGCAACACCGCGGCCGGCGCTCCACTCTGGCGGATGCCGATCGGCTCCAACACTTCGAGCGTGACCTCCGGCAGCAGGTCCAGGATCTCGGCAATGACCATGGATGCCCCATGAATGACATAGCCGTCGGCTTCCAAGAGGCGTACCTGTACCGTCTCCGTCGGCTCACTCGCCTGATCCGCGTACGGCACGATCTCGATCAGGACCCGATCCGATCCGGCCGGGATTCGTACCTTCTCTCCCAGCTCCATGTAGTCGATCCCGTTCATCGCGGATCCGCCCAGGGCCAGCGCGACTTCAAGGTCCGACCCCAGGGAACCGGTCCGTGAAACCTCGACAACCGCATCGCGGGGACCGTTCTCAGACGCGCTTGCCTGCACCAGGCTCAGCGTCACCCGCGGCGTCAATTCTGCAGTACCGCTCAGGAGCGTGCCGGCCTGCACCCATGCGTACAGCCCATCCCAATCCAAGGCTATCGATGGAAGGAGCAACTCGATATCGCCGTCACCGCCGCCTCCACCTGCGCTGTCGATCGCCATGAGCGTACCGCTCTCGAAGGGCGTCAGCCGGATGTAGTCCGCAAGATCAGGGGATTCCCCGGCCAAGCAGAGGCTGAGGTCGATCACATCTCCCGCGGCAGGCTCGAAATCAGGGAGCCGATCCCGGCCGGCGTCATCCAGACGCCAGAAAAACCGGTCCGCCCCGCGCCCGCCGATCAGCGTGTCGCCGCCGGGACCGCCCGCGATCACATCGTCGTGGGGTCCGCCGGCCAAGGAGTCGTCCGCAGCCGAGCCCACGATCAGCCGGCCCAATGTTGACTCCGTGCCTGGTGGCAACGGGACCATCGGCGCCTCCTCCGCCACAGAAAAGGCCAGCGTCATCGGCTGGACCCGGTCAGCCCCGTCCCAAATCGTGAGCCCCCATTGTCCCGCGATCAGCCGATTCAATTGCCGGGCGTGCGCGATGGCCGTGGATGCCGGTGAGATGGACCCAGCCAGCTGGTCCAGGATCGAAAGCGAATCGGTGGCGGTAGCGGTGGTGAGATCGACCAACGCCTCGACAGGCTGAAGCCTGACCTGAAATTCCTGCGGCGGATGGGTTTCATCCTGGAGCGTGAATGCGAACGCGAGCGAGACGCCTTCCGCCGACGCGCCGGGATGCATGTAAATCACCCGCCCCTGCTCGAGGTCGCTGCCCCGAAAAGTCGTCCCGGCCGCCATGGTTTGAGTCTCCGCGTCGGGTCCGTCTCCCAGCCGGAATTGCAATTGCCCGGCCTGAGGGCCCTGCACGAGCGTGAAAAGGAGGTCCGCGGGCGCTGAATCGGCATCGTCCACCTCCAGGAGCAGCCCCGTTCCGGCATCCGGATAGACCCAAAGCTCTGTCGCGAGCAGGCTCGGCACACGGTTATCGGTCAGCGGACTCGTGCCACGCAGGTATTCATCCAGGTTGATACGGCCGTCTCCGTCCAGGTCGTCACCGGCATCGCCCGCATTGTCTTGGTCCAGCCCGAAGCGCTCTTCCCACCAATCCGGGATCCCATCCTCATCGGAGTCGGGCATCGGTTGGGTGAGCTCGAGGTCAACCCGGTGGGTGAATGCCCGCCGCTGCTGACTCAAGTTCAAGGCCAGGCCCTCCGGATTCAGGATGCGCGCGGGGTAGCCGTTCACCGAAACCTCGATACTCCGATACTCGACCTCGGTTGGCCCGAGCGGAATGATCCCGGCCGCGGCCTGTAACCCCGAGGCCAGGACCTGATGCGGTAGGTTCATCCGATAGGAGAACTCCCCCTCGGCGATCGATCGCAGCGGGACCTCGAACGTCACCGGTGCCTGGTCTCCACGACCAAGCGTCCATTGCAGTTGCCCCGAGGTCAGGACCCATTGTTGCACACCCGCGCGTTGCACGATCTTGCCGAAGACGACCGTGTCCGGTTCCGGCACCTGGAGCGCCGCATCAATGGTTGCGCCCCCGCCGAAGAGCGTCAGGACGATCGTGAGACACGCAGTCCCCAGGCTGGATCCGATCCAGCGGCCACGCATGAAGCGATGCCGGGATCGACCCAGGGGCCGACAGAGGCCTGCACTCGATTGGAGAGATTGGTTTGTTGAACTGTGTCTATTCATGGCAGGGCCGTTGGATGGTGTCAGTTGCCGGAGTATCCATAGGTGTCGAAGAAGAGTCGGATGTCGGTGATGCCCTCCTCCGTTCGAGGGCTGTCCGGATCGGTGGGATCGATCCGCGGACCGAGAATGAGGGTCCGCAGCCCCTCCTCGGGATCGGCATGGAGCGTTGCCCCGGGGATGATCAACATCCACTGGGTATTCCAGACCGACCGGCCGACCAGCCGACTGTCAAAGGTCATCTGGTCCTCGTCCGGCTCATTGGTCGCGCCCTGGTTGTCCCCGTACACCCGGAAGCTGGAGAACCGGCGGGTCTCACCCATGACACCGGTCAAGCTGTCCGCCAGCGGCCGCCAGGTGGCATCGTCGAGATCAGCGGACCGTGCCGGGAGCGGGACCGGGATCTGCTGGTCCAACACGTCCCAAGCGCGCACCTCCAAATCATTGCTGTCCGGAATCATCATGATGTCCGCACCGACAGGGATCAGATAAGCCCGGGGTGTGCGCGCCAGCAGCGTGTTGTCATAACCGGTGAGCCAGACACCGACCGCACGGATCTTGGTGGAATAATTGCTCGGATCGTAGGCGTGATCCGCACCCCCCAGCGGCCACCCGAAGAGGTTCTCGCCTGAGCGGATCTGTGTGGAGAACGGTATGACCAGGCCCGGTTGCTTGCCTTGGCTCAACGGTGCAAACGGCCGACAGTAGCGCCGGAATTCGGGGAGCTCCCAGAGGTCCTCCTTGTAATGCGCCGGATCGAGTAAGATCGATTGCCATTGAGTATCCGACTCCACCCCCAACTGAGTGCGGAAATGCTCCAGCCGAAGCGAGAACTTGCCCTTCTCCAGTTGCGGGTTGGTAAAGCCCATCTGCCCCTTGAGCACATTGTAATTCGTCCTCAGCCAGGCCAGGTTTTCCGCCAGCCCACCGGTACCGATGTATGGTTTCCCATCCTTAACCAGCCCGAGATGCCGCTGCCGGATGATATCGGTCAATATCGCCCCCGCGGACGCAGGCGCGTTGGGATCCAGATTGGTCTCATAATCGTAGGCCTTGGCCGCCAAGAATGTGTACTGGGCCGCCAGGTCAAACGCGTCATGGTACTTCTGCAGCGCATCGTTGCGCGAGAGCCGGAAGGTCAGGTCCTGATAGCGATTGCGTTGGGTCATCGCCGCAACACGCTTGTTGAAATTGGTGCGCTGATCCATCAGGCGGAAACCGGTTTCAAGCAGGGCGCGATATTGATCGGAGAGCTCCCTCAATGCCTCCTGCTCCTTGAAGATCCGGATTCGCAGGATCGCTTCATCCCCGATCAGGTTCTCCAACTCCGCCAATGACTGCTTCATCGCGTACTCACGCTGGAGATCGTCGATCTTGAGGTCGACCGCCATATCGGCGACCTGCTGGGCGAATTCAGTGATGTCCACCAGCTTGTCGAAGATGATCTTCTGGGACTTCAAAACGCCCTTGAGCACCTCACCGGAGACCCCGACTCCAAAACGGGCCGGTCCGAATATGTCTCCGACCGAGAAGGAGAACCCCGCGATCGGCGTGTTCTCCGGGAACGCGCCCTTGAGCTCCTCCGAGAAGTCCGCTGCGGATTCCGACGCGATCTCCAAGCCCGCTGCCACCAGCTTGTAGACGAGCTTCGTCCCGTTCAGGACGGAATTGTAGATGACCTTATCCTCCATCAGCCGCTGGACGTCCTTGTCCATGTCGAATTGGGCGGAGATGATCCGGATCTTTCGGATGATCGACCCGGTCAAGGCATCCCACTCGGCGATCGAGGAGGCCAGGTCGACCTCCTTCTGCAGCATTTGAGCGATGTGCAGCTGCAGCTTCCCGGGCGAAGTGCGAATCCCCCAGCCCGCGGGGGCCTTGTACGCATACCCGTCCGCCTTCACCGGTAGGTTGAGATTGACCAGGTCAATCCGCGGATCGTCCGGATCGGTGTAGTTGAGCCCCTGGTTCGCGTCATGCTGCGCGGCGAAGTCGCTCGCATTGCCCTGGAACGATGGCGAGAAGGCCTCGCGGAAGGAGTTCGGGATCTCGTCGACGTGGAAGAGGCCTGCGCTCTTTCCGCCTGACCACGCGCCATCTTCAAGCGCCTCCGCGTAATCGTTCGCATACGCCTGGGTCTGCTGCGGAACGGTACGCTCCGTGATGGACTGCACATCGACATACATGTAGAGCATCGTGTCCGGCCCGACATACCCGGCCGGATACGCCTTTCCACTGCCGATCGTGCCTTCGTACGGCGAGCCGAAGATGTCGATCAGCTCATTGCGGAAGCTGACGTCCTGCATGAAGACCGAACGCTGGAACTCGTCCTCGGTGTTGCCGATCTTGCGCAGCATGTTCTGGGTCTCGTTCGCATTATCCCAGATCACGACGGCGTTCTGGAGCGCCTCGACGGCGCGTTCGTAAATCTGCTCGAAATGAGTCGGGCCATCGTACGCAAGATTCTCGAGCTTGGCGGGGTTGATATCGAACGGAACCGCGTTGCCGGAAATGCCGAGCGGATGATAGCCCTTGTTGGCCTCGTCGAACTTGAATTGAACCGCACTCAGGTTCGAGGCGATCAGGCCGAGTTCATCGACCGTCGTCCGGTCCACCTTTTGAATACCTTCGAGATTGGAGTTGGGATGCTCCGCCGGCAGCAAGGCATTGGCGGTCACCCAGTCGAAATACGCACCGAGACCGGTCCGCCGGCTCCAACCCTCCACCCCCCATGCGCGGTCGGAGTCCGTGTCCTGATACCCCTGCCATTGGCCGTCGGGGTCCTGCACATACTTCGAGCGATAGGTGAGGCTCAGGATCTCGGTCCCCGCCTGCGCCTTGGCGGCTGCCGCTTGCGCAAACTTCCGCTCGTCCAGGAAATCCACCGATAGGACCACGTCCTGCAGGTTGTAACTCTCGGACCGCGAGACCCAGTTGAAATAGGGATGACGCAGGAGATCGTACTGATTGCGCAATGCCGTCAGGTAGTGCCCCCAGGCATCGCCATGCCCCTGTGGGAACTGCACCTGCCCGTCCAACTCGTCTACAAAACCGTCGTTGTTTTGGTCGGTGATGTTGTAGGTCTGCGCATAGGCCGCCTCGCCTTCGCCCTTGACGAAGTTCCAAAAGAGGCGGTTGTAAACCGGTCGGCCAAGGCTCTCATCCCGGCCACGCAACAGCACCAACTCCTCTTCTGCCAGGTTGGCGAGCTGATTCTGGAAAGCATGGACCGCCGGGGCAAGATTGCCGTAGTCCACACTGTCACTGCCGTGCCCGATCGTGGGATCGAGGGCGTCCACGTATGCCTCGTTGGCAAGCAATACATAAAAATCGGAGAGCCGCGTGGCCGCCAGTTGCAACGCGGAGGTGATCCCGCGTGTGGAGATCGGCGTGGTGAGATCGATGCTCAGCGATCGGGCACGATCGAGAATCGTCTCGTAGAGCTCGATCAGTCCCACATTCTCGATCACGTCCTTGTCCTGATTCAGCGCGACGGGACCCTCAAATCGCTGTCCCAGCTCCTCGATCATGCTGACGTACGTCGCCGGACTCTCCCCTCCGAAATCGTTGATGCGCGCTTCAAACAGATTCACCCGGTCCAAGACCCGCTTGACCCAGCCCTGCGCCAGTTGCGCGCGGTAGTCGGGATACCCGTCGTTGTCCAGATCACGCGGACTCGAATTGGCCGCGCCCGCCCACTCGTACGGCAATTCCAAGCGGCCGTCCGGCTGGCTTACCGCCCAGTCCACACCGTCTACGGTGTCGTTGACATGCCGGTAACGGACATAGAACAGCGTGTCCGCAAGGAGCACCTCCGGCGCACTCGGGTTTCCCTTGAGCGTCAATTGGAAGAAATTGCGCCCCTGATCGCCACTCGGGTCCGCGAAGAGTTTCCACTTCCCCGGTTCCACATCGGGCGGGCGTGCCTCGGTGCCATCCTCCGGCCGGTACCACCACTCGAAAACCAGGGCGTTTGCATGGGCGCCGAAATCGCCCGAATGCCTGAGGATGATGTTCTCGTCGAAGACGTTGTCCGACAAGATCGTCTTGATCGCCCCTCGGAACCGTTGACTGCGGTCCACCTTGATGATGTGCACTGCCACCGGAGCAGAACCGAGCGCGTCGCTGTTGTTTTCCGCCAGCGTCACATAGCTGACCTCCGGCAGCGATCGATCGGTCGGATCCAGGAAATTGGGATTGGAGAAGACGGCGAGCCCGGGGCCGAGTGCCTCCATGGGGGCGGGTGTCCCGGCATCCCTGGAGATCGAGGCGATGACGTTGCCGTCCTCGTCGGTCACCACCTGTTGGCCAATCACATTCCCGTCCTCGTCGAGGACATCCTCGTACTCGAGCCCCTCGTAGATCGGCTGGCCGTCCGCCCCTCGCTGGATCTTCCGTTCGAGGCCCACTAAATAGGCATCGTTCGAGATCCCTCCGATCTGTAGATCGGCAGGATTGCGCGTGCGCTGATAGAGCACATCCACCGCGCTGGACCAGCTCGGAGTGGGCGAGAGCTCCCGGATTTCCTGATACTCCTGCGGAGTCAGGATGTTCGGCTCCAGCACGTACAGCGGCGGCGGCGTGGCCGTCAACGTCGAGTCCCCGATCCCCTTGTCGTTGAGCAGACCGATGAAGACCAGCTTTTGACGTATCGGATCATAGGTCAATCGACGTTGCAGCGATGAAGATAGCTCGCTGAAGATGTACTTCCCGCGCTGCACACGGGTCCGCCCGTTGGCCGGCAACAGCTCCGCCGGGAAGGCCTCGGTCGGTAGCTCCGCAACACGCTCCTCCAAAACAGGGACGGTGCGGACCGTGTACCGGCTCAGCAGCTGGTCGTCCTCAAGGGTTGGGTTCAGGTCGTCATAGACCACCTGCCCCGCAGCCCACGCAAGCACACCCGGCAACCCCGGTGTTTCCACCGTCTCCACTTGGCCCGATTCATTCAGCACCAATTGAGTCGGATGGTCCGCACGGTACTCACCCCCGGCAAAGGTCAGGGTCTCGCCCGTCTTCAACACCGGCAGGTTCTCCGGCCATCGGGTCGTGTATTTCACCTCCTGGGCCGGTGGGGACTGATCATTGCGCCGGTAATCGATGAATGCGGAGTAATCCTCGTCGGCGAATCGAGGCGTGTCCGGCAGCCAAGCCACCGGTGCCCCGGGCAATTTGGCCTGCCCCGGCCACCAGAAGTCGGTCGCCATCGGGTAGTAGTAATAGACAAAGAAATGCCCGTCGCCGGATACCGCCCACGGCGTGTGCTTGTGATCCCGCCAATAGGTGATCTTCTGGTCCGGCTCGCCATCGCGGCCGTAAGTCCCCACGCATGGTGTGGCGCCAATGACCACCGGCAGCGGATAGAACGGGATCACCGGCTCGCCCGCATCCATCGCTTGCTCAAACCGGTAGTCGTAATCCAAGAGGCCAAGGCTGCCGTTGGATGATGCCTCGCGGACCACTTGATACACCTTCATCCGGTATTGATTGTCCGCACGATCCTGGAATTGGACCAGGACATACGGGTCCGAGGTGTACTGCGCGTCTTGCGTCGTGAGATTCAGGTCGTTGTCCCGAAGGGCATACGCGGCGTCCGGCCGCGGGGAGACCGCGGCGAAGCGCTGGGACGGCGCCATCAGCGCATGCTCCTCGTTCGGGTTGTACCCCGCCAGCCCCGGATCCGGCTGGTTGTAGATCTGCACCTGCTGGAACCGGGCCGGGTTGTACGTCGTTTCCGCAGGGTAGCTCACCTGCTCCACAGTCCCATCCTCTTGGACCTGCGACACCGTGATCGGACCCAGCACCATCTGGTCCGTGCCGTCGGAGGCTACACTTTCACTGCCAAAACCACTGGCGATCACGATCCGCCCAAGGCCTTCGGCCTGCGAAGGCCAGCGGGGAACGTACCGAACCGGCTGATACGGCCACAAGATCTTGTCACGCCGTTCATACCACACCACGATCAGCTCGTGCTCCGGTTCACTGCGGAATTCGAGATTGACCGGAATAATCGGGCCGCTCACCACTTCCCTGTTGTAGACATAAGGATTGTGGCGCGAGAGCGCGTGATAGACAAAACCGGTCCGACGACCCGCCAGATCGTATGGACTCTCGATCCTGCGCCCGATGAGCGCCGGCTCGGGACCCAACAGCTTGTTGATCATGAGGTCGGTATGGACCACGCGCACCCGGAGGTTCTCCGCCTCGCCCTGGCGACCGGTGCTGTTCTCCTCGAACAAGAGCACGGATTTGCCCGCACGCTGCGCCTGGAATTTCCCGTCCTCTGTGCTGGCTTCATTCTCTGTGTAAACCAAGTCACGGAAATACATGTAGTCGTCGGCGTCCGGATCCAGGTCTACCGCAGGCGTGTTGGCGATGTGCCGGAAATGCGGCTGCTCAGGATACTCGATCGTGAGTCGCATCAGCACCCGCGCGTCCGGATTCGGATCCGTCGTTTTCCACTGCACGAAAATCACCCCGGGACGTAGAGGAAACAGCTTCTTCCCGCCCGGATCCCAGATGGCCATGTCGCCCGCAGTACTCCCCTGTGGCCCCTCTTCCACCATGATCCCATCCGGCTCAGCCGCCCGACGGACCTTGGCCATGACCTCCGGATCAACCGTCGAAAAGGCCACAAAATTGCCGATGGCCACCGTCTCCTCAAAGACCCGGTCGCCGTAGTCCCAAATCACCTGGACCGGCGCTACCAAATCCGTGACCTTCCGGCTCAAATAGACCAATCCATCCGTCTCGGGATAGACAAACTGGGAGTCGAGATCGGCGACATCCCCAACCAGATCGAAGACATTTCCGTCCCCGCTGTACCAACCCTGGAGCTCTTGAAGCCCGCTCTTGTAAACCGATCCGACCTCTAGATTCGTGTGCTCGTCGTACCAAAAAGTGCCAACGCCACGGCCATTCCGCTGAACAGGCTCCTCGCCCACATCCTGGTCCGGGTCCGCATTCACCTTGATCAGGGGCAGCCCCCCCGATTCAGGACCTGTCGTGTTCACCTGCACCGAGTTCTGGCGCTTCCACCGATAGATGATCCGGGCAGGACCGTCCATGACGAACTCAGGCACCTGTTGCCGACTCTCTATCCCCCGGAACTCGAAGAAATCAAAGGTCGTCAAGTCCTCCCGAAACGTTCGCGTGTTGGGTGATCCGGCCGCGGAATAGCCCATCGGAATGTAACGCACCTTCCCGGCGTACTCGTCCAGATCCAGCACCACCCCGTCTATGGCGGCGATCACCAGCTCATCCTTGCGGATCCAATGCTTCTTGACCGCAGGATCCGGATTGCCTGCCGCCTTGGAACTTAAGCCGTTGCTGTTCAGACCCTCCGTGCCGCTCAGATCACTGTCGATCGTGAGCGCATAGTCGATCGCCCATCGAAACTCGATCTCGGTGTCCTGCTCCAAGGTAAAACTGTAGCTGTTCTGCTCGCCCGTCGTGGCACCGTCATCCAATGAATACCCAGTAGAAACCATTCGCGATTCCGCCTGGGTCTCAATCACGTTCTCCGAGGGCTCGTCCAGGAAATTGCCCGCAAGGTCACGATAGAGGAAGTCCGGCACCGATGCCGTGATCTGTGAGCCCCGTATGCGCGCCTGCGTCTCCGGGATCTCCGGTGTCCCGCCAAACGGCAAGACCTGGATCCCGCCCTCGCCAAAGGGTGAGATAATGGTCAGGTAGACCCGCTCGGTGTAGGAACCGTCCTCCTCGAGCACCGCCACAAATCCCTGTCCCTGCGGCCCACCCAGATGCACCAACATCTCCGGATCACCCAGCGTCAGGGTGCCGTTGCCGAGGAAGTGTCCGGTCCAATAGAGCCGCTGCTGGATGAGGTTCCAGCATACCACCGTGTCGGGACCGCCCCCGGCAAAGTTCGGTGGCGTCCCAATCGGGTACTCCACCCATTTGAATTGAAAACCACTGTCCAGCTTCGCCAGGAAACGGCTCGGCCGCGAGGATGCGATCGAAGTGAAGGTCCCCCCGCCCGCGCTGATAAAATCAGCCGAGCCCGGACCGTACGCTCCTGTCAAATAGACATTCCCGGCCTCGTCCGCCGTCGCACTGAACCCCTCAATATCACTCGAGCCCTTGACCGTGGCCCGCTTGTTCAGCCTGAGATTCGTGTCCAGCCGGACGATCTCCAGGTCCCGGCCCGTAGCACCGTCACTCCCCGTCGCGGTGGGAATCGCGCCTTGCCAGTAGCCGGTCCCGTATACCCAGCCCTCGTGATAGACCAAATCGTTGTATCCACCGCCACCTCCGCGGGGGTCGCCCGCGGAGAAAAACATGGTCTCCACCGCGCCAAGGTCCGAGCCGTCCGCGCGACTGCTGGTGGCTTCCTGAGTTCCGAACTTGAACACGTACGACTTGTTGCCGTGAATCATGCTCGTGTTCAAGCCGGGGGTGCCGCCGGTGGAGGGTGCAAAGTTCAAAACGGCATACTGGCTCCCGCCATGCTCGAACATGACATAGCGCAAATCATGAAAGCCCACGCTTAATGTGTAAGTCCCGGTCCTCGATTCGACCCCATGCAACGAGTTATCGTTGATGACGTTGTTGCCATCCACCTTCAGCTGGGAGCCGTCATCCGTGATGGAGGTAAACGTGTATTCCTGTTCCTGGGAGATAAAGATGCGTGCCGTGGCCAGCAGCGCGAAATTGTCGCCGCCACCACCCGGGAAACTCCCTCCGGAATAGGCGATTTGCGTCGTTGTCGCCGTCGCCTTGGTCGCATCCGGATCGGCTATCAATGTCTCCGCATCCCCAAGGCTGTCGATCGCGCCAATCGTGTTCGAATTCGAATAGAACACGTTCACGGTCCACTGACCCGAAACACCGATGCTGGTAAGCCCGTTGCCGCCTGCACTCAGGTCCGAGATATACCCGCCGACAAAGACATTGCCGACGTCATCCACAGCCAGGGAAAGCGCCGTGTTCTGTTCGCCGGCCGACGTGTCGCCATACAAGACCTTCCGCTCCACGGTCAGGTCCGATGCCTTGAGCCGTCCAACCACCGCCTGCTTGTTCGTCATGCTTCGGCCGGAAAAGTAGACCGCGCCGATCACATTCCCAACCGCGTCCCGAGCGGGGAAGTACGCAATGTCATGGATCCGAATCGAACCGTCCGTGTACTGTTGCGAATCCATACTCCCATTGGGATTGATCCGCACAATCCGATCGGTCGATGCAACGTAAAGCTGGTCTCCATCCAAGACTTCATTGCGCGCTATGGCCATCGATACCGGCACGAAATCCGACCCCAGCCCGGTCACCTGCATCGGATCGAAATCGTTCACGAGCCCGCCTGAATGGTCGTATTTGTAGATGTACAGACCCGACCCGTTCAAAGAGCCCATGACGTAGGTGAATCCATCGGAGTCGATCGCGGTGTCGACCGGGGTGAAATCGTTGAACCCCTCGACGAATGACGAGATGGCTCGGGCGCTCGGACTCGAGAATCCGGCGATGGCGAGAGTGATGAGCATCGGGACAATTCGGTTCATGGCCTTAACCGGGATCAGAGTGTTGACGCCGTGTTTCATCAGCGGAAAATGCTTCGAGCTATTCATTGATTCGGCCGATCAGGGAGATTCGATTCAGAGTGAATGTGCCTTCGACCCTGAGGCCGAGGTCCTGGGCAGGCCCCAGGGGTTTGTGCAGGCCGAAGATCTCCTCGCTGTATCGACCGCTGATCCGATCCACCCCATATCCGGCAGGCGTTTGAAGCACCTCGCCGGCGTCGGGGGGAATCGGCTCGAGAAGGATTTTGCGGTGCACGTCGAAACCGGATTCGTGGTCGGGATGGTACTTGTGGCGGTAAGGATTTGATGGATGCGCCGCACCCAGAAAGAGATCCCCGCGCACCAGAGCGCCGATTTCCAAACGGCCTTCCAGTTCTACCTGCGTGAGTGGAACAGCACCCCAGGCCTCCGCCTGCCGCTCCACCGCGAATGCCGCCGTCCTGCGGGCCATATCCCGCAGCTCCGCGCGCTCGTTGGTGTTCAGGCTCAGCGTGCCGGTTTTCTTGGAAAGTAGAATCTGGCGCGCCTCGAAGACGCTCGCCGCCAATTCATCCACGACGGAGGCTAGAGTGGATCGGGTGCCAGCATCATCCCACTCGGTCGTCAGCCGATCGCCCAAGCCCAATGCCGTCAAACCGGAGCGTTGAAGGTCGATCGTGGCAGTCCTCAGGAGAGCCACCGACGGATCGATCGCCACCTGCGCCGCCGTGGCAATATCCTCGATCGTCGAAGTCAGATTGTTGATGGCGGCATCCGCGGCGGCTTCTGCCACTACAATCGCAGGGGACTTGGCATTCAAACTGACCGGGAAAGCGTTCGCCATGCGCGCCGATAAATACCCGCCCAAAGCACTGAAATCATAGGCCGCCGACGCAATCCGCTGCGGGATGTCGACCGATTCGAATTCAGGATAGAGCTGATGATCGGTCACCAGAGCGACGTCCGCCGGATCCTCTTCACTGCGACGTACGATCGCTACCCCCTTGAGGAGCCGTACTACACCATCATCATCGACGTGCAGGATCAGTCGCAACCGCGCCACACCACGCGCCGGCGTCGGCACCTCCGGATTCGGCGCCTCCAACTGGTTCTCCTCGTTCACACCCACGGCGACCTCGTTGACCTCATCGAGAGCGACCTGCCCTACCCAAAGCCCACGCGCCGGATGCAATTCACGAGCGCGCCGCGTGGACGCCGCCTTGATATCGAAGGGGAGATCATCCCGCGTGGCCGCCACCGGTACCCAATGGAGCGTCCCCGCGTCGGTCGCTACCCGTAACAGCCCTGTCTGCTGCCGCTGTACCATCGCCTCCTTGTGCACCTCGAACAGGATCGCTGTCTCCTCGCCCGCTTCGAGCGCGGGAAGATCCATCGGCTCCTCAAGCGGCACCCGAAGGAGACTCATTTCACCCGGCACGATCCCGCGGACAATCACCGATAACGACAAGTCACGTACTCCCGCCTCGGAAACAGGCGTCACCTGCACTCCAAGCGGATTCGCCGTCGCGTTCTTCAAAAAAAGACGCGCAGTGGTCTGGCCATCCGGAAAAAATACACCCTGCGGATACGGCATCTGCAACGCCACCGGCCCCTGAAACGCTGAGCTCTCCTTCGCGTAGATCCAATACGCTTCCCCCGGCTTGATCGACGCCGTCCCCGGATCGGCGAGCAACATCCAACGACCGTCTACCAATCGGTATATCCGAAGCGGCTGGTGGGCAGGCGACCCAGCGAAAAACTCCGCGAAAGTCGGGCGGAAATCCGGATCAACCGGCAAGCCTTGCAGGTTGAAGGAACGGCTCTTCCATCGGATCGGCTCACTGGTGACCTCACCGGTCACAGACCATTGAAAATCTTCGGTGGCAAGGATCAGGTAGGCCTTCTGACCGTATATCGCGTGCAGTGTCGAGAGCATCGCATCCGCCCGCTCCGGCCGATACCAGACCCCCCAGCCCTCTCGGTTCCAGGAGACAGATAGAGGGTCACTGATGAATTGCACAGGGCTGTCGATCGGAAAATGGCACGCCACGATCTCGATCGGAAGGCCCTCGAACAAGACCGTGGGATCAGATTCCACGGGGTTAACCTCCAGCCAAACCGAATTCCATCCGGTTCGGAGCTCGAGCTGTTGCTGGCGACGATTCTGTCCATAGCCATTTGGCGCCCAGGCATGACAGATGACTCCACCGCACAATAGCCCCCAAAACCAAACTCGATTCACCCTGAAATGCATTGTTCCGCCTGTTTTCTTAGCCGCGATCCAGGGGATCTCCGACGAACGCGGCAGGCTCGATCCAATAGGAGAAGAAGCACGATGCCTCTCAACATAGGCCGACTCCCACGATTGCCCTCCTCCTGCATATCAATCCGGCTCCCTCATTGTTCCATGAGGTCAGCCAGCGGCAACCCGTGGGGAATCAACCCATTCCAACCGTGATGTTGCCCCAATACAACAGCTTTTAAATACACAATGCAAGCATTTTTTTTGACCCTTTTATATTTTTCTGCAAACGCAACCAGGGCAAATTATTACAAATCACGATACCTTTCAGCGGCAAATCGGATCTTTATACTTTCAATACTTACAGATCCTTTTGTCACTACATGCCTCACGGCAAGACGCGCCAAGTATTCGAATACGGTGATTATCAGAAGAGCAGCGCCTGCCCCTATGACAATGACGATATTCTTTCGCCAGAGGCAGTCCGAAAAGGTCCATGGCGAAGGACGATCAAGATCGGGGTCGGGGTCGAAAGGCCGCGGGATGGGGGTCCGACACGGGAAACCGGGTGCTGCAACCCTATTATTGCGCCCGGCAACACGGTTTGAGCGGTGCTCAGAGGGCCAGGCGACATGCAGAACAATCAGGAATCGATTCCCCCGATTCCCCCGATTCCCTCGATTCCCTCGATTACCTCGATTACCTCGATTACCTCGATTACCTCGATTACCTCGATTACCTCGATCCCGATCCCGATCCCGATCCCGATCCCGATTTCGATTTCGACCATGATCGGACGGATCGGCGACCATTGCGCCACCGCCCTTCCGCCATCCCCCCTCCCCTTCAGGCCTTCGGGCCTTCACCCCAGCTTGGGGAGATCGAGCAGCCTCCGGACCTCGCCCGCCAGGTGCTCCTGCTTGAAGGGCTTGGGTAGGAAGTGAACATCCGATTCCAGGATCCCATGCTGCGCGATGACATTGGCCGTGTATCCCGACATGAACAGACACTGCATCCCCGGATAGCGCCCCTTGAGCTGCTCCGCCAGATCGCGCCCGCTCATGCCCGGCATGACCACGTCGGTCACGAGGAGGTCCAGTCCGCCCTTGTACTCCTTCAGCTGCGTCAAAGCATCTTCCGGTGAGGAGGCAGAAAGCACCTGATACCCCAGCCGCTCCAGAAAGATCCGGACCGTGAATCGAATCGCCTTTTCATCTTCCACCAGCAGAATGGTCTCGGAACCGCCGACCGCTGTACCGCCCTCCCGCACCATCGGCCTGGGGGTGCTCTCAGCCAGACTCGCAGGCAGGAAAATTCGGAAGGTGGAGCCGACGCCCACCTCGCTGTACACGTTGATAAAGCCCCTGTTCTGCTTGATGATCCCGTAGACAGTAGCCAGACCGAGTCCCGTCCCCTGCCCCCTGCCCTTCGTCGTAAAGAAGGGTTCAAAGATGTGCTCCAGCGTTGTCCGGTCCATGCCGCGACCGTTGTCGCTGACCGCAAGCATCACGTAATCCCCCGGCAGCGCCTCCGGATGCGTCCGGCAATACTCAAAATCCACCTGGGTGTTCTTCGTCTCCACCGTGATCGTGCCGACCTTGGCAATGGAATCCCGCGCATTCATACAGAGGTTGACCAGGATCTGATCGACTTGGGCCGGATCCAGTTTCACCGGCCAAAGATCATGCCCCGGCTCCCAAAGCAGACGGATATCCTCCCCGATCAGCCGGCCGATCATGTTCCACATGTTGGGAATGGCGTCGTTGAGGTCGAGCACCACCGGCGCGATCGTTTGTTTCCGGGCAAAGGCAAGCAATTGGCGCACCAGCTGCGCGGACCGATCCGCCTCGACCGAAATCTCGTTCAGCCATTCCGTGATCGGGTGGTCCCTGTCTATATTCTCCCTGCAGAGTTCCACGTAGTTCATGATCCCCATCAGCAGGTTGTTGAAATCATGCGCGACCCCACCGGCAAGGCGACCGACAGACTCCAGCTTCTGTGCCGCAGCCAGCTGATGCTGAGCCTGGTCCCGATCCTTCTCCGCCGATTCCTTCGCCCTGTGCATCTCAAAACCACTCAAACCAAAGGCCAGGTCCGCCGCAATCTCACCAAAGAGCTCTCGCTCCTCCTCGTCTGCCCGCATCCCAGGCCGATTCACCGCGAAGAGATAGCCAAAGGTCCGCCCCGCATGGACCAGCGGCGCCCCCATGAGCCCCGAATCGCCAAGCGGAGCCTGTTCTCCTCCCCCGCCCTCACGGTCCTCCTTGGGCCCCTCCGCCGGTGAGGCGCACTCCGCCCGGAAACACTCCGGCATGCAGGGGGGAAGCAATCCTTGTTGCACATGAGGCAGGACCCCCCGAAACACCGATTCATCCCCGGCCATCGTAAAACTGTCTAAATCCCCACCCTGCGTGGTCAACAGGATGAGCACCGACTCGTAGCTGCGCTGATCCACCAAGATCCGGGCTGCGTTCTCGATCAGATGCGCATCCTGGCTCTCCCGCACGATGAGCTGGTTGACCGAGCGGATGGAACGTAGCACCCGGTTGAGATGCTCCACCCGCGCCTGGGCATGCCGACGCTCCACAATCTCACCGACCAGGCGAGCCGATAGCTCCAGGCGACGCTTCGCCAACTCCACGATATAGGGCGGCCGGGATTCGTAGGATCCCGCCTCCCGGATCAAAGGCTCGATCCCCACCCGGTACTTCTCGGATATCGCGACCAACTGCCTGCGCTCACGGGGAGGGTCGCCGTAGCCAAACGTCATCGCACCCACAATCTCACCGTCCGCCCGAACCGGCACCCCGTATATGCGAATTCCACCCGCGCATTCACTGTCCGCCGGCCCACCGGTTTCCATCGACTTGAGAGCGGCATCCCTCCAGCACGATTCGTGGCAAAGCCATCGGCCACTCGCCATGGCCTCGAGATTGTCGTCGGTTTCACACAACGCCCGCGAGGCACAGTCCAGAAACTGGCACCAACCAGAGGCAAAGATCCCCATGGCATAGTCGCCGTTGCGCTCATAGACGACCGCCGAGGTCTCCAACAATCCGAGATAATCCTGAACAATGTCCTCCAGTGCGTCCCGCCCGACTGCATCCAGAATGACACGAGAGCGATTGGTCTCCACCAAATCGCCGTAGATTTGAGGATTCCCCCTGCTCCCGACCGCGCCCTCAGATGCCTCGACCGGCGAGAGCATCCACTCAATTCGCCTTAAGGCCGCCTGGTTCTTGACCCGCTCCGAAATATCGCGGGCAAAAACCAAGGCGCCATCCTTGCCTTCATAACGGGTCGGCACCGCCACCACTTCCGTGGTCACTTCCCCCCCGTCGAGGCGCAGGCATGTCTCCTCCGCCATAGGCACCGGTAGCTTTTCCTCATTCAGCCGGCGTATCCGTTCCCGCACACTCTCTCGAAATTCAGGGTGAAAACGCGCCTCCACCAAGCCACCGAGAAGCTGGGATGCCTCGGTCGCACCAAACAACTGCAACGCAGCAGGATTAACATAGGCAAAGCGAAGGTCGGTCTGGACAAAAATCGCCTCCGGAGCCGATTCCAATAAGGATCGGAACTGCTGCTCACGTTGGCGGATCTCCTCGGTGCGCTCCCGCACCTGAGTGCGCAACGACCACGACCATAGGATCGCGCCCCCGAGGATGAGCAGCAACGGCAGCAGGATCATCGCCGCATATCGCAGAATCAGCCACAACGGAAAGACGCGGGATTGCTCGAACCCAAACCAGTCGTTGTGGATGCGCCAATACTCCCCACTCTGCTCCACAGCCTTGAGCCCTTCGCTTAGCTCGGCCAAAAGGGCCTTGGACCCGTTGGGAACGGCGAAACAATACTCCGATACCAGCAATGGCGCGGTCCCCACCTCTAAACCATCCAGCCCCAACTCATGGATCCAGTACAGCACCGTCATGCGGGAGGCCAGTGCGCAATCAAACTCCCCGTCGGCCAACGCCTTCAGTGCCTCTTCCTGTGTGGAAACGGCGATCACTTCAGCGCCATGTATGTTCCGCAGCGCGTACTCGTGCATGATGTCGCCGTCCTGAACCACAATCCGCCGGCCCGCCAATTCCGAAACATTCCTGGGCGGCGGCCCCTTCCCTTTCTGCACAACAGCGACACAGTGGTTGATGATGTGGGCCTGGCTGAAATCAAACCGCTGATCCCGTTCCAGGGAGAAGAACATCCCCAGCACTCCGTCCAGCTCCCCAAGCTCGAGCTTTTGAAGCACAATCGGCCAAGGCCCCAGGCGCACATCGATTTCAAGACCCACCGCATCCGCCACCGCGCGGGCAAGATCAACGTTGTACCCGGCAGGTTGGCCCTTCTCATCGAGATACTCAAAGGGCGGATAGTTCCAATCGCCGCCGAGAAGAATCGGACGATTGGACGGGAGCTCCATCCCGGCAAACCATTTGGCGTGCAGTCGGCGGAAAGTGCCATCCGCAATCACAATCGCCAGCCCCTCGTTCAATACCGCCAACAACGAGCGATCCCCCTCCTGGACCGCAAAACAAAAATCCTGCGCGAAGTCGAAAACCGGTTGGTCCACAATCCGCAGTCGGTCCAATAGCCCCGTCTCCTCCAAAAGCCTGAGGGCCATCAACCGCTGGCATACAACCGCGTCGCACTCTCCCTCCACCACCCTGCGGAAGGCCTCCTCGAAGGTCGTCGTCAGTTCGATCTCAAGCTCGAATCCCCCCCTGCGCAAGAACTCCTCGGCGTTGTCCCCCTTCATCACCGCAACCTTGCGCCCCTTCAGGTCGCCGAGTTTGCGGATTCCTTCCTCTCCCCTGGGGACAACGATGGCACCGTGCATCGTAAGATACGGGATCGTAAAATCATACAGCGGCTCGCGCTCCGGTGTGCGCCCCACTAATGGGAGCGCATCGACCTTTCCCTCCTCCAACCAGCCACGAACCTCATTCCAAGGACCGACCTCAAACTCCACCTCTAAGTCCATAGCCGCGGCGGCCGCCACAATAAGCTCGACCGAAAACCCGTCCGCCTCACCCTCCGGCGTCACCAAACAAAAAGGCGGATACCCCGTTTCGGTGCCCACCACAATCACACGCTCCGAGTCGGACGCGGCAGGGGCATCCACCACCTGGGCAATCACCCGCCCAGGGAAGGTTTCGAGTGCCGCACAAACGCCTAAGAATATGCTCAGCAGAGCCAAACAGCGTAGGAATCGTTCAAAACAGAAGCCGCCAGCCCGGAGTCGATGAACCATTTTGCGTTCTTTGTGGATTTTGGAAAGTGGGGAGCCCAGGGAAATCACTCCTTTTATATCCGAAACTATGGCAATCTTCCAAAAGAAACATGCGGGGGCGGCCTTGGTGAGAGACGCTGCTTGTCAGCCTCAATGCTTACCTGGACCGCGATCGATTCCAACACCGATGCCGGAGGATCGTTCATGAACACACTGGGCTACCTCAAACTCTATCTACTCACCGTCCCGGTCTTTTTCGCAATCGATCTGGTCTGGCTCGGCGTCGTCGCCAAAGGCCTGTATCAGAAAAACTTGAGCCACCTTCTCAGCCCCACTGTCAATTGGCCCGCCGCGCTGCTCTTCTATTTGATGTTAAACGTCGGCATCCTCCTGTTCGCCGTCCGCCCCGCACTGGAAGCAGATTCGGTCGCCAAGGCAGCCCTTTGGGGTGCCCTCTTCGGGTTCTTCACCTACGCTACCTACGACCTGACCAACCTCGCCACCCTCAGAGATTGGCCGGTCAAAATCGTTGTCATCGACATCGCATGGGGCGCTGTCCTCTGCACTTTGGTCGCCAGCGCGAGCTTCTGGATCGCCCAAAGACTCACGTGATTTCAACAGCCCCCCTCGTAGCCGCCCACCCCGCTTCATTCCGTCCTCACCCCATGGAGCCCGCAGCCGCTATGAATCGCGCCCCCCGCCTGTCGTCCATTTCCCTCGCCCTGTGCCTAACACTACTCTCGCCCTCTGTTTCCATGACGGCCGAGGAACCGAATGCCACCCAGCCTCAACAGACCGCGCCCAGGCAGTTCATCCTCTTGAATCGTGCGCCCGGCCAGGGCATGAACCAAGCCGTCCCCTCCTCGCTGGGACCCCAGAATTTCATCGAAATATTGGAGCATTTCCCCCATCAACCCGACGCCGCCGTCCAACCAGGTGTCAGCTTTATCTTCTCCCCCTTCCGAACGCCGCCCGAAACCACACTCGCCGCTCTGCGACAATTCCTGCACTCCGCGGAAGCAACCAATACCCCCGTGCTTGTCCAGATCGATACCGAGCAGTGGTGGGAGGCCCGGCCGGACCTCTGGAATTGGTGGGATCCCTCGCGCCCCGGGTTCGACCCCGCAAACCGCGAAAACGTGGAGCGTACCGGGTATGCACTGGAAACCGCCCTGCGGATCGGCTGGCGAAACTGGGGAAGCCAAATCCGGGTGCTCCCACCACCCAATCTCGCAGCCCCACGCTACATCGAGGCCTGCAGGACCGAGATCCGTCGCCTCGTCCCTGTCATCCTCGATTGGTACCGCCAACTGCCCCAACCCAAGAAGCAACTCTTCATCGGTATCAAGCTCGGCCATGAGACATCCATCGGCGTCAATACCTTCCACTACCCCGATGGCAATGCCCTCCTCGAACAACCCGCCGAGAAGGACCCGGTCTCAGGCCTCCAGACCGATGATGTCCCCGCCCGAGGCGTCGCCTTGATCGGGTACGCAGCCGTCTCCTCCGCCGGCATTCGTTCGACCGGTGCGCCCACAGAGGCCGACCTGACCCGCGTCGCCCGTGAATACCTGGAAACACTCTGCCGTGAGGCCGCCAACCTCGGTGTGCCACGCGATCGGCTCTTTGCCCACGGTGCCGGCTGGAAAGAGGGCGAGCTCGCCTACGACATCCCCATCAACGCATACGCCTGTCCCGGTTGGAGCTTCTATAAGCACGCACCCGATCCAGGGCAGGACTCCGGAGTGCAACGCAATCTGGCCCGGTCCAATGCCCCCTATTGGGCGGCAACCGAGTGGTTGTTGCACGGTACCGAGGCGACCGAAGCCTGGCGGAACGCCCTCTCCAATACTCTCGCCGATCCCCGCTGCCGCTATGTCTGTATCTTCAATTGGGAGAGCATTCGCGACAATCCCGGCGCACAACAGGCCATCGCCGATCTCACGCAACCGCCGGCACCCTAAAGCCCCGTCCGAAAAAGGTAGCCACTTTCCCAACCTGATCTCTCCATCCCCATCCGGAGAGTCTCCCGCAGAGGGCGCAGAGAACGCGGTGGCGTTTGCGACCTGGCCTTGGGGGTTAGTAGAGTCAATGCCCTGATCCCTACCTTTTTGGGGACTTTTTAAAGGTACCGTTTTCAGCAGGCCAAGGCAGTTGCAGAAAACAGCGCCGACGTATCTGCCCCCCCTCCCAATACCCCTCTGCGCCCTCTGCGATCTCTGCGGGAGGCCTCCCCATCCGGAACCGGAAAGGCTCGGTTGATTCCCGATGGCCTTTTCGGACAGACTCACGCGAACGCCGGCACCCGGTCAGGCGGCAGGCCGGAGCTGCCTGAAACAAAAAATGGGCCGCTCCAAAGCAGACGCCTTCTCAGCGCCTCCCTCAGAGCGGCCCGGATTCACTCGGTCGCCCCTAAAGACCATCAGTCGTTCAAAGGCCGGACCACGATATTCCGGTAGGCTACCGGACCGTGGTTGCCCTGGAACATCAGCGGCCCCTCCGCCGCCTCTTTGCCGGTCAGACCACCCGGCGTCGGACCCGGCATCACCAGGTTCTCGTGCAGGGTCTGACCGTTGAGCTGGACACGCAGGAATTCCGCATCGGCGACCTTGCGGCCGTTGGCATCAAACTTCGGTGCCTTCCACTCAATCACATACTGCTGCCACGCACCAGGCGCCTTGGATGCATTCACCGGCGGACTGTACCCGCCGTAAATCGCGCCCATATCACCGGGACCCATCTCGGAACGGCCGAAACTGTCCAGGACCTGCACCTCATACTCGCCCATCACATAGATCCCGCTGTTCGAACCCTGCGGGACCATGACCTCAACCTCGATCCGGCAATCGCCGAACTTCGCCTTGGAGTAGAAGTCAAGACTCTCATTGTGCTCCTTGACCACGTTGATCATCTCACCCGTGCCCTCCTGCGCAACCAGCAGATTCGGACCTTCCGGCGAGATCGCGGCCTTTCCGACCACCCACTTGTTCTTGGACTGGGGGCCGCTGACCTGCCACTCGCTCAGATCGACCCCGTTGAAGGCGAGGATCGCATCCCCATACTCCGGCTCCAGCCGCCGGATGCGGACATCCTTGAATTCCACCAGCATCGGAGGGCCGGCGTGAATCTGCAACGCAAGCAAACCCTCCCGAATCGAACCATTGCGGTCTCCCAGATCGTTCGGATCGGTGATGCGGTCGTCGTCAATCAATTCAATCGTCTGGTAACCATTGAGGTAATGCTCGATCTGATTGCCCCGACAGATGATGTGGTACTCGTTCCAGTCCTGCTTGTCGTAATACCCCGCCTCCATCATCGCCGCCTGGTCGCCAACCCGGCCGACCACCTTTTTCTCGCCCTTCTCCGTGATTCGCATCATGTCGCCGACATCCACCAGCCACGCCCGACCACCCTCGTGATACAGGAAACCGACCTTGCCGGGGGTGTCCTCAATCTCCGCCTGATACCCCGTGATCCGATACTCGGCAGGTTCCTTGCTCCGATATTGGACGCCACTGTTGCCGTTGCGAATCCGGAACTTGAGCATGAACTCGAAGTCCTTCAGACTGCCGCCCTCCCAGACCAGGAAGGTGTTGCCGTCGGTCTGTTTATCAGGGGTCGTCTCACCGCGGATCACCCCATCCTGTACCGTCCAGAGCCGCTTGTCCCCCCTCCAGCCGGTCAGGTCCTTCCCGTTGAAGATCCACTCCCAATCCGACTGCCCGATCTCTGCCTCCATGCGGTTGAAGGCCGGAATGCACTCGGCAATCTCAGGGACGGAGTTGAGCCAGTTGTGCTCGTACTCAATCGAGAAGTGCCCGGCAAACCCCTGACGCTTCAACTCCCCAAGGATTCCCTTCATGTCGACCGCGCCGGTACCCCAGACCACGTCGTGCGCGCCCTTGTTCCCAGCCTCATTGAGATCCTTCAGATGGAGGCTGATCACCCGGCCCTCAAGCTTCCTCAGCTGCTCAATTGGATTGAGCCCGGAACGAAGCCAGTGCCCCGTATCCGCACAGGCACCAATCCGTGGATCACGGTTCTGACACACCTTGAGGACCGTCTCAGAGTCCCAATAGTGGGACGGCTCCGGATGGTTGTGGATCGCGACCTGAATGTCGAACTCCTTGACGAGCTGCTCGATCAAATCAAAAGCATCCTCCGGTGGCTCGGACGCAATCGTGCGAATCCCCATCGCCTTCGCAAACTCAAATACCTTTCGGCATTCCGCCTCGTCGTTCGGTAGCCCGACCACGCCGTAATTCACCAGCCGTACCCCCGCCGATTGCAGCTTGCGAATCGCCGCCTGACGCTCCGCCTGGGACATGTTGTGGTGAAAGGCCGCGTCGCCCAATTCCGCGCTCAGTTTCTGACCCGGGTACGCCTCGATGTATCGCAGTCCCAAGGATGCCGTCTTGTCCACCGCTTCAAAAAAGGTGAAGTGGTTGAACGTGTAAGCCTGCATCGTCAATTTCCAGTCCGCATCCCATTCCTGTACCGTCGCCACCTTCGCATACGCCGAGGCGGTCAGACACAACAGCAGCAGGATGGCTCCGCTTCTCTCTCGCATGTTCATCACTCGATCTCCTATGGTCCCCTCGAATCCATATCCGAGGGCAAGTAGGACCGGATATCTTGCCAGTCCAGCGAAATTACCGCACCGAAAATCAACTTCTCAGTCTGCCCAGGACCCGCATTATCGGTCAAGCCGAATCGGCATGCGCCGGAAGGGACCAAGTCGCCAAAAGCAGGAATTATCGGGGCCTGACGCGACAAGTTGCGGCGAACCTCGATTCCCTCGATTAACTCGATTCCCTCGATTAACTCGATTCCCTCGATTAACTCGATTAACTCGATTAACTCGATCCCGATTCCGATAGCGACCCCGACCCCGATTCACCCCATCGAACCAGCCCGAGACGGCCTGGTTAACCCGACTTTCGCTATTCGGACCTCAAAACAGGAAAATTGGTCCATTTTCATGT
>CALLYA010000117.1 GCA_937875495.1 uncultured Verrucomicrobiota bacterium | reverse complement strand
CTCTCCGACTCTGACGTGATTGCTTTAAGCCATGGTTCTCCTCGCTTAATTCCATGTTGGCGCCAACTATATCCGTCTAACAGCCCCCGCAATTAGCTTGTCCCAACGCGTTACTGTGGAGGATTTTACGTTTTAGACACAAACTAACTCTGCTGCCGCCAAGCTCATTCTTTCTCCCCATTAGTTTGTGGGCGGCGAAGACTCCAACGGGCACCCTTACCGCGGGCGCTGCCGGTGTTTTCAATTAGCCCTCGCCGGTGCGCCAAATCAAAGGTCAGGTTCCGAATCTTCGCCCGTTTTTGGTCATCCGTCAGCACATCCGGCAGTTTCTCCATGAACAGTTCGTTGATCACCTCCGGCGAAACTGGACCATGCTCCCTAATCAACGCCAGGAGCAGATCACGGTAGTACCGGTTATCAAAACCGAGTTTCCGAATATGCTGGGCCTGATCGCCAGTTGCCGCAGCGATTTTGCCGGCGCAGAGGCGCAATGGCGTTTCCGTCCAGGCCACCGGTGCGCCTTGGGCTAAGGTTTTAATCCATGCGCTTTGGTGAAAATGTTTGGCAGCAAAAGAAACAGCACCTTCCCGCACCCACCTTCGTGCCCACCCTCTCCCAATCCCACCTCTGCGCCTCTGCTCGAGTCCTCTCCTCTCCGCGTCTCCGCGTCTCCGCGTCTCCGCGTCCAAAAAGTCCACCACGCTTCTGCGAGCTTCGAACCACGCCGCAATATGACAATTTCGGGTCGCAGTCCCTTCCTGTTTCGTGCTAAAGATCACCTCGTTCGAGCTTCAAGAATCACTGTTTTGCTTTCGAATTCAGGACCATCCGCAATGCCCAACCAAGCCCCCGCTATTCCCAGAGAAGGCATGTTCGCTACCGTGCGCAACCGCCGTGGCGTCATCACCGGCGTCGAGCCCTGCGACGGCGATTCAGGCCGGCTCCACCTCGTGTACGTCGACTATAAAGACGAACAAGCACCCACCCATGAAAGCCTGATCTGGGAGATCGAGCCGCACCGCAGCCTGTGGGAGCCGACCGCACTGCCGCGGACCAGTTCCACCGCGCCCATGCCGCTCGCCGATTTCAACGCGCTCCTGCGTGCCGCACGCTGGTCCGCCACCATGCCGTTCGTCGATCCCGACGGCGACGGCCCCATCCAGCGCATGCCGATCTCCAGTCCGTTCCACGGCGCGCTCCAGCTCGAAGACTTCCAGCTCGTCCCCCTGCTCAAGGCGCTCCGGATGCCCCGCGTCAACCTGCTCATCGCGGACGATGTCGGCCTCGGCAAGACCATCGAGGCGGGACTCATCCTCAAAGAGCTCCTGCTGCGCCGCCGGATCCAGCGCGTGCTCATCCTCACCCCGGCCGCCCTCCGCTTGCAGTGGCGCGATGAGATGCGTGAGAAATTCGCCCTCGATTTCGACCTGGTCGATCGCAAGGAGACCCACGCCCTCCGCAGGCAGATGGGGATCGACGCCAACCCATGGCGCGCCTTCAGCCGCATTGTCACCTCCTATCACTACCTGCGCCAGCCCGACGTCCTGGAACAGTTCCAGGCCGCATGCCACACGCCCGATGGCTCGCCCAACCTGCCGTGGGATCTCCTCATCGTCGACGAGTGTCACAACTTCATGCCCTCGCCCTTCGGCGAAGACAGCGAGCTCTGCCGGATGCTTCGCTTTCTCGGACCGCAATTCGAACACAAGATCTTCCTCAGTGCCACCCCGCACAACGGACACACCCGCTGCTTCACCGGCCTGCTCGAGATCCTCGACCCGCTGCGCTTCAGCCAGACCGACGAGCTCAAGCCGGTCGAACGCAGCCGCATCGAACAAGTCGTCATCCGCCGGCTCAAGCGCGAGATCAATCAGCGCACCCACCCCCCGCGCTTCTGCAAACGCCGGCCGCCGCAAGGCATCCAGCTCGAGCTCGCGCCCGAGGAGATCGCGCTGCACTCCGCCTTCGACAACTTCCGCGCCGCGATCAAGTCCGCCCTCGGCGACGAAGGCGTGCGCCGCCGTCAGGCCGGCAGCTTCGCCGTGGAAATCCTCGGCAAACGCCTGCTGAGCTGCCCCACCGCCTTCGCCGAATCCTGGCGCCGCTGCCGGCAAGGACTCCACCACGGCACCGCCGCGGACGAGGCCGAGGTCCATACCGCACGCCGTACCCTCGAACGCGAGGTCGGTGACGACCGAGAGACCCAGTCCCGCGAAGCCACCGCAGCCGGCGTCGTCGGCGCTTGGTTGCGCACATGGGCCGGCCGCCTCGAGCCCGAGATCGACGCCATCGATCACGCCCTCACCACCCTCGAGTTCGACCTCACCAGCGACGAAGAGATCATCGCCCAGACACCCAAGTACGACGCACGCCTCGATGCCGTGATCGAGTTGATCTGCGACTTGCTCATGAACAACGGCCACTGGCACGACAATGAGCGCCTCGTCATCTTCACCGAGTTCAAGACCACCCTCGATTACCTCGCGCGCAAGCTCCAGACCATCTTCGAACCGCACTACACCCTCACCCTCTTCGGCGGCATGGACGACTCCGAGCGCGAAGAGATCCGCGCCGCATTCAACGATCCCGAGCACAGCGTCCGAGTTCTGGTCGCCACCGATGCCGCCGCCGAAGGCCTTAACCTGCAGTGGACCGCGCGCTACCTGCTCCACTTCGATTGCCCCTGGAATCCATCCCGGCTCGAACAGCGCAACGGTCGGCTCGATCGCCACGGCCAGACGCGCGATGTCGTCGTGCATCACTTCGTCAGCGATCAGGACCAGGATCTCGATTTCCTCGCGCACGTTATCCGCAAGGCCAATGACATCCGCGACGACCTCGGCTCCGCCAACGAGCTCTTCGATCAGGCCGTCCATCGCCGCCTCGTCGAAGGCGAAGACGCCGCCGCTTTGAAACGAAAGATCGACCAAATCGGAGCCAGCAAGACCGACCAAAGCGAGTTCCAACCTGACGCCACCATCGAGACCGGACCCGAAGAAGCCAACGCCCATCACGAGCTGCAAGCCCTCGCCCGAGAACTCGATCTCGATCCCGAGGCCATGAAAGACACGCTCGAAGGCGCAATGGCCGTGCACGCAGGCCGTCCGCAGCTCGCCCCCAGCAAGGCCAACCACAACACATGGGAGATCATCAACTCCAGCCTCCCCGGCTGGTCCGAGATCATCGATGACTCCGTCCGCCGCAATTCCCGAACCAACAACCGCGGCCCACTGCGCCGGCTCTCCTTCTCACCGGAGCCGTTCCTCAAAGATTTCGACGGCCGCCTGGTCTTCACCCCGCGCCCGGACGTGCTGCTCATGCACCTCTCCGATCCCATGCTCCAACGCGCGCTCTCGCTCCTGACCCGCCGTCGCTACCCCGGTACCAGCGAAGAGGTCTCGCGCTGGACCGTCACGCGCGGGCCCATCCCCCACGATTGCGACGCACTCGTCCTCCTCAGCCTCGAGGAACTCGCCGTTAACGACCTGCGCGAAACCTTCCACCACTGGATCCAGACCATCTGCCTTCCCGTCCGGCACCAACACCTCCAGCCACCCCTGCCACATCGCCCCGCCATCAGCCTGCGCACAGGTTTACCGGTCCTCGACCCAGACCAACAAGAGCTGGCGAAGGAGATCCTCGACGAGATCGAGCCCGACCTGGGCGCGTTCATCCTACGCCACACCAGCCAGCTGCAATCCACCCTGGAACAGGAGCTCCAATCCGCCGGCGGGCAGGCACGCGAACAGGAAGTCCAGAAGTTCCGCTCGCGCGAAGGCGAGATCTCCACGCTCATCACCCAAACCACTATGTCCAAGCTCGAACGCGAAATAGAACGGCTCCAATCCTACCACGAACAAAGCATCTTCCCCCAGTACGCAGCCGAGATCACCCAGCAGATCGGCGATAAACAGGCCGAGCTGGAGCGGCGCAAGAGCCACTATCAGGAGATCCGCGGCCAGCTCGAGAACGAACGCAAACGCATCCTCGATCGATTGCTGCCCAAACGCTACAGCATGACCGCACCCGTTCAGGTCTTTCCCATCACCATCGAGCTCAGGCTCCCGGGAGGTGCGCAATGAGTCAGACCGAAGCCAATGGCTATGAGCTCCTGCGTCACGGCGGCATGCTGCTCGACCCGCAGCGCCTGCGGAACCTCACCGAATCAACCCCGCCTCCCATGCCCGCCGGCCTCGCCTACGAACTGCGCCAGAAGACCGGCCGCCTCCTCGATTCAAACCAGGCCGATACCACGACCGAGTTCGCCGCCTTCGTCCTTGAACGCGTCTGCGGTTTCCAACCCGATCACGGCACCTGGACACGCGGCAATCAGGTCAGTGCGGACTGGGCACGCACCGCCTTCACCGGCGAGCAGATCAAGCCGCGCTGGCTCTGGCAGGGCCATCAGGGCGGCCTCCTGCCGGTCTTCTTCTCCCAAGAAAAGCGGATCGGTATCGGCCGCGGCAAGCGCGACACCAGCAGGGTCCTGCAATGGTTGCGCGGCGGCCGACAACACCTCGCACTCCTCACCAACGGCCGCCAGTGGCGGCTCATCTTCGCCGCGCTCGATTACGACGCATGGTGCGAGTGGGATACCGATCTCTGGCTCGAAGAAGGCCAGATCTCGCCTCAAGTCGATATCCTGCGTCTGCTCATCCAGCCCAGCCTCTGGA
>CALLYA010000116.1 GCA_937875495.1 uncultured Verrucomicrobiota bacterium | reverse complement strand
GCGATCCCCGCCCGGATGGTAGATGCGAAAGCCGGTCGCCTTTCGGAACGGATTCGGTTCTTCCGAGGACTGCTCCTGACCTTCTACCGCGGGGGTATCCCCGGCTGAAAGCGGATCGGTCCCTTGGACGCGTTCCTCTCTGTCGGTAAAGAAGTCACCATCCGAGTCGGAGTTGAGGCGGTCTGTTTCCCCCAGGTCGTGAATGCCGTTGCCGTTGGTATCCTCATCGACATCGGCGAGACCGTCTGCATCGCTATCGGGCGGAGGAACAGGGGGGTAGTGATAGCCGATGCTGACCTCCGCGTTGCCCTCTCCAGCGGTTGCTTCGGGATCGACAGTGTGGTGGAAGACGCCGTTGGCGGCGGCGGTGCCGGTCCCGCCCTTGGCTGTCGTGGCTGGGTTGCCACGAAGCAGATCGCCACCGTAGGGGGTGGTATTGAGGTAGAACAGGCCCAGGGGCCCGTTGGCAAAGGGTGAAACGGTACAATTCCGCGCCTGCGTGGCCAGGAGGGGTGTGGTGGTGTTGAAAAACCCGCAGTGGTCGAGTGCCAACCGATTCGGGTCGAACACCCATGGCATGGTACCGTTGGAGAACAAGGAGTTCACGACCGTTGCCTTGCCGGCGCCGCCAGGGAAGACGGCTGTAGAGCCGTGGTTGACGAAGGTACAACAGCGCAGGGTCGTCCGGCTCAGAATCTGATAGAGGGCGGTGGCCCTGTCGCCCAAGCCTTGAAACAGGCAGTTCTCGATAAAGAGTTCGCCGGAATAGCCGCTCGCGCCCTCGTCTGCGCTCCACGTATAGACACCTGCCTCGAAGGCGCTGATGCGGTTGTCGCGCATTCGGATCACACGGCGCGGATCCAAAACGGCACCGCGCCAGAAGCCGTTGAGGACGGTGTTTTGGAGTACGTTTCCATTTCCTGCAGTGTTCTTCACCCAGAGCCCGGTCCACTGATCGGCGCTGGCGGCAGGCCGGTAGCCCACCAGATCGTCGCTGATCTGCCAACAGGGAACCAGTACGACGGGGGCGGCAGCCGTGCCCTGTGCCGAGATTCTGGCGCCGGCGGTGACGATGATCACGTTGTCGGAGGCCACGACCTGTCCGGGGGTCAGATCGAGATCCGCCTCGACGGAGAGCCCGCTGGTTCCGACCAGTGCATCTACTTTAGGGTAGTGGTAGCCGAGGTCGAGGGGGTCGTTGGCGGTGCCGTCGGTCGGCACTTTGGGGAGCCTGCCGGCGATGGTCCAGGCGGGAGCCAATTCGGCAGGTGGGAGGGCGGTCTTGCCGGCCAGAAGCGTCTTGAGCGATTCCGTACTCATGCCCGCGTCGACCAAGGGATTGGGGTTACCGTTGACGGTCGGGGCCAGATAGTAGTTGCCGGTTGCCCGGGCGGTGAAGTAGTTGTCGGTCGATTGGGTCAGAGTCAGGCAGTTGTCACGCATCCCAACGGATGGATCGGTCGCGCTGCGGAAGGCGCAATGCTTGAATTCATCCCGCCAGGAGAGCGCTGTGGTATTCCTGGAACTGAAGGAGACATTGGGCCAGCCAAAGATGCTGTTGACCGCCTTGAAGGTGGAATAACCGGTGCCGGAACCGGTCCAGTCGTAGCGTAAAACGTAGTTGTTCTCGCCGACAACCGTTACGTGTTCGGCCTTTAGCTGGGACTGCTCGCTGTCGGGGGCGTTTGCGCCGGGGGTGTCGTTATCGACATAGAGTCTGAAGGCCCAGTATTTCCCTGTGTGCACAAGGCTATTGCGCAGGATGGCGCTGGCATCTTCCATGATGGCCAGGGCGCAGTAGTTATCTCGGAAGACGACATTGTCGATCTCCCATGCACCAGCCACGAGTTCAAGTGCCTGCCAGGCGTGGGCAAGGCGCAGGTTTTGAATCGCATCGCCGTTCCCCCCATCGTAGAGCACAAGACCCCGCTGATAGTCCCCGCGTGCGGGGATGCCGGTGCTGCCGCTGATGGTTGCGCCGATCTCATCGCAGTTTTTGGACACGAGTGAGGCGGGGGCATAGGCGTTGGCGGGGGTCACCAGCTTTGCGCCGGTCAGGAGTGTGAGTCGGCCGGCTCCCGACAATTTTACGACTGCACCTTCTTCGATGACCAGCTCCTGGCTGACGGAAATCGCCGAGCTGACATAATAGGTCTGGCCTGCGAGGAAATGGAGAACGTTGGTTGTACTGGCCGAAACGGTTTCGTAGTCGATATAGAAGCCCTCGGTCCAGGGTCGGTCGGAGGAGGTGTGGAGGGCGCGTCCCGTCTCGAGTGCAAGCTGCACGGGCGCTTGGGTTTTTTCATGTCGTGCATCTCGGAGGCGGGCCAGGAGCTCCGAGGTGTTTTCCAGTGGTCGGTCCGACATACGGCTGACGGGCAGGACCGGGTTTTCGATGGTCATCCGGCTGTTTGCGAGCCCTTGGGAAACACCTACGGGCGGCAAAGCTCGTTGAAGAGAGGGTGATTGCAGGCGGTTGTAAGGCAGGCTTTCGTACAGCAGGAGCCGGTGGTCGCTGGTTTGCACCAGGGCTGTCTTGACCTCGATCTCGCTGTCTTCGGCCTCGATCGGTGAGGGTAGGAGATGTGTATGGTGGTCGGCGTCCTCCATCCCGATGCTCAATCCGTCGGCGAGCAAAAAGGCGTATCCGCGATCCAGCCGGTGAGTCCCATGGTTGATATCCGACTGAAAATCGATGGGGCGATGGCCGAATCCGGTCCCGCGCAGCTGCCCGATTCCGATGAGCTGGCCTGGCTTATTGGGATGTTCCTTGAACCGGAGCTTGGAGGATTCTTCGACGCCCACGACCTCACTCACTACGACGAGGTCAACATCGCGGTCGGAGCTGAAGCCATAGCGTTGGGGGGGGGCTGGCATTTCGTGAAGGACCAAGCCCGCTCCAATTCCGGAGTATTTATGTTCCACCACCCAGGTCGCGGAGAGGTTGGTGATCGCATTGGGGTAATAGCCAAGGGGGCCTTCAAACTGAAGCCTTGAGGGTTGTACTTGCCCGATCCATTCCATCCGGCCGGTCGAACGTTCGACATAGGCCAAGCCGTGAAAGGTGAAGGCGAGCACCGGCTCTTCCGGACGTTCCGGTTTGATGACGAGCATCGGGATGCCGTCCAATTTCGGGCTCAACCACGCCATTCGCGGGGCTTCGACAACCATGGCCCCGCCATTGGGCATGGCCTCCCAATCCAAGCGGGTTCGCATCCAGACCGGCTTGGGGTCGAGACCAGGCTGGGCGGCGTTCCAGTGCATGCCGCCGCCGATCTCGGTATATTGCTCGACCGGCGCTTCGTCGCCATCGGAGGTTTTTGCATCCTGCAGGGCGTCCGGCTGATCCGGAATAAGGCGGACTACGACACGACTGTGGGCCGTTCGTTTGGTATTGATCTCCTGAAAACGGTGGTCTGCGAAGGGAGTCTGAGCCTCGAGAGTCCCAGTGGGCATACCAGGGCCACAGGCGAAAAATATTGCAACTCCGAGCCGGGTGAGCAGGCGTATCATAGGTTCGATTTTCCTCTGGGTTGACTTCGATTGGTTTTGCCCAGACATCCGAGGATCCACTCCGTCGCCATATTCTAATCGCAACGTGGAAACGATCCATCAGTAAAGCCAACCCCGATGTAGGACTCAAGCTGAAAAAATTCAAACGATGAGAGAACTTCAGGGACAGCTGATTGGATGCGAGGAGAACGAAAAAACCCGGCGTGATCGTTTTCGAGCACGGTGCTTTTGGGGGCTGGGATCTTTCCCTTTTCGCAAAACAGGTGACAAGTCAGCTTGATTTATAATACTATCCTATACAGAGCTGTGGTCTGCCAAACAATCGTTGAATAGACGGAATGAAGGACATGACACTGCGGAGTTTTCAGGATCGCTACGGGCTGAACAACCGTGAGATTGCCGAATTGATCGGTTGTTCGCTACCAACCATCCAGAAATGGAGAGCGGGCCAGATCTCGGTATCACCCTCGGCGGATCGTCTCTTACGGCTTCTGGACCAAGTCGCGCAAGGCCAAAGCGAGCGTTTGGCTATCGCCATGCAGACGATCCGGGGGGACATCCCGTCTCCTGCGGGCGGGATCGAAGGGGGGGCGGACCTGGGTATAAACGCACCCGAAAGGACGGCCGAACCGGGATCGGTGCTTGGGGTTGGAGGAGCGGATATTGAGTCAAAGCTGACTGCAGAGCATCGGTTTCGCACCATGGTTGGCGTGCAACCCTCTGCAATCTGCCTGTGGAATCTGGGCGGCGTCATCACGTACGCAAACGAGGCCTTCGGCCGATTGTTTAGCAGCAAATGCAGCCATTTAATCGGGCAGCGATGGATCGATCTCCTGATGGAGCGGGATCGAGAGGAGATGGAGAAGCAGCTTCCCGAAATCCTGCGCATCGGCAAGCGCATGCGTCTTTCTCACATCCTGATCGAGGCGGGGGCCAACCTGCATACGGTCGAATGGACGCTTCTACCGATTCCCGATCGGGACGGATTGGTACGCGAATGGATGTCGGTCGGCCAAAACATCACTGAAGAGATTCGGGTGAAACGTGACCTCTTGGACCGACTGCGAATGGAGACATTGGTTGCGGAAATCTCCAAGCGCTTCATTCACATCACGCCTGACAACCTGAATGAGGAGATTCAAAACTGCCTGGAGCGGCTTGGCACCCAAACCGGCTCCGACCGTGTCTATCTCTTCCTCTATTCTGCTGATTCCTCTAGGTTTTCGAACACCCATGAGTGGTGCGCGGAAGGGGTCCTTTCGTGTCAGCCTATGCTACAAAACCTGCCTGCCTCCAGATATACCTGGTGGATCCGTGAGCTTTCTGCGGGTCGCCCCATCAATCTCTATTCGATGGACCAGTTCCCGGAGGAGGCCTTCATGGAGCAGGCCACCCTGAAATCTCAAGGCATTCAATCGGTCTTGGTATTGCCGATCAACAGTCGATCGCGCCAGCTTGGTTTCCTTGGGTTTGATTCCGTCTCCCAGAGGCGGGTGTGGAGGGATGCGGAGATATCGCTCTTGGCGGTCGCCTCCGATATTTTCGCGAAAGCGCTTGAAAGTGTTGATCTTCAGTCTGTTGTCGCTAAGAATCACCGGTATCGTGAAGTGGCTGCGGAGTTGGCCAATCTCTGTACCTGGATCTGGCACCTGGACGGTGATGGCCTTCAGTTCTCTTCAGGGATCAAGCCCATCCTGGGATACGATCTTCAAGGTCATGAAATCATTGAGTTCGACCGATGGCTTGACTTCATACATGCCGAAGACCATGCGCGGGCGATGACCTGTGTCGACGAAATCAGATCCGGGGCCTCGGCGAGCCTGGAGTTGGAGCTACGGCTCATACATCGAGAGGGTGCCTTTCGGTGGTGTTGCCTGCGTGGGGAGGTGGCGGATCGCGCGGCGGATGGCCGCCCTATGATCCTGGCCGGGGCGATGTGGGACATCACCAAGGGACGGGAGGCGGAGCTCCGGCTGCAGCGCTCAAAGGATTTCTATCGATCGATCCTGCAAAATTTTCCGATTCTGGTCTGGCGGTCGGATGCCGAGGGCCGACGCGATTATTTCAACGAGGCGTTCATTGGGTATACGAACAAATCGTTGACAGAGTTGATCAGTGGCGGCTGGCTGGACTGCCTTCACCCTGACGACAGGGAGGAGTATCTCACCCTGTTCGGAAAATCGTTTAAGGAGCAACGCCCCTTTACCCGCGTGGTGCGGGTGCGGGGGCATGAAGGAGAGTACCGCTGGATGCGGGAGACATGCAATCCGATCGTGGACGCCCGGGGCGTATTTATCGGTGTGGTCGGAGCGATGCAGGACGAATCCGGTCTGCAGTTGATTCAGACGCAGCGCCGGATCGGGGAATACCATCCCGATGGCACGCTTCCCCTCTGATCCGGTGTTCTTCCGGCTCAGGTACCTGGAATCGACGGGTAGGTCAGGCCGGACCTGCCGGTGGTGACTGCGGGGCCCAGGGCTTCCCGCAGCTGGCTGGCTGCATCTATGCCGGTGCAGTGACATGCGACAATCTGCCGGATCGAACGCGCTCGCAGGTCAGCTATGGTAGCCTGCATCCGGGCAGCGTCCGCTGATTTCAAATGGAGTCCTCCGAGCAGAGTGTCAACGATCGGCATTTCATCGGACTTGCGAGTGGCGAACGCGAGCGTGTTGATGACCCCTGAATGGCAGCATCCTGTGACCACAATGAGGCCTTTGTTGGTCTGGATGCAGAGGGCCAGATCATCGCGGATCCAGTCTTTTTGTGTTCCCTCACGGTCGAGAAAGAACGGGCCGCCGGTGTCTTCCAGGGGATGCTCCCGAGGGATCGGGCCGGTGAGGAAGAGGCCCGGCCCGATCCGTTCCCATCCCAAGACCCAATTTATCTGGTTCTCGGGAAGGTGTTCCAGCGCGGCGCGCGCGGCCGCGGGCATGGAGACCGGCTTTGGTCCAGCACCCTCGTGAATGCTGTACCGTTCCAGAAGGCAATCCGGGTGGGCATAGAGCTGGAGCCTGGGATTGAGGTTCAGAACCGCGGGTAGGCCACCGGTATGGTCGTAGTGGCCGTGGCTCAGCACGCAGACATCCGCTTTCCCCAGGTCGCAGTGTAGGCGATCGGCATTGCGCGCCACGATGTCGCTCTGGCCGGTATCGAACAGGATTCGCAGGTCGGGGGTCTCGATCCAAGCGGCGAATCCGTGCTCGACCTCGAGACCACCGACCGTTTGGTTATCGACCAGGATGAGAATGCGGATATCGCGGATGTCGTACATGCAGGACCTCCTGGGGGTCAACCTTCCATCGACACCGGTGGGGCGGGGGTGGCACGTCGCAGGATCGGCTCGGCGATTTGAGCGAACGCCTTGGCCGTTCGACTGTTGGGAAAACGTCGGACAAACGGGGTGCCCTCATCGCCGGAGACGCCGACCAAGGGCTCAACCGGGATGCTGCCCAGCAGTGGGACCTCAAAGTCGTGCGCAATCCTTCCGCCGGCGCCCGTTGGGAAGATGTCAATTTCCGAGCCGCACTGAGGACAGATAAACCCGCTCATATTCTCCACGACTCCGAGCACCGGAAGGTTGAGTTTAAAGCAGAAATTGACAGATTTTCGCACATCGGACTCGGCGACGCCCTGTGGGGTCGTGACGATGATGGCACCATCGGGGTGGTCGAGCAGTTGGCAGATGGAGAGCGGCTCATCACCGGTTCCCGGCGGGCAATCGACGATCAGGAAATCGAGCTCACCCCATTCCACATCTTCGAGGAACTGCTGGATGATTCCCATTTTAACGGGGCCTCGCCAGATGATGGGATCATCCGGGTGGCCGAGCAGGAACCCAATGGACATGACCTTCAGTGCCCCGAGGTCGACCGGCACTAATTTATTGCCATGCTGCATCACCCGTTCTTTCTGCAACCCCAGCATCGTGGGAATGCTCGGGCCGTGGATATCGACGTCCAGAAGGCCGACACTGAGGCCTTCCATCGCGAGAGTGAGGGCGAGGTTGGTGGCCACGGTGCTCTTACCGACCCCACCTTTACCAGACAGAACCACGATCTTGTGTCGGATGCCGGTCTGCGGGCTGGGCTCCTCCGGCGTTTCTGCTTGGCGCTGTGGGGATTGCCTTGAGCTCTGTTGAGTGGGTTTCGGCGGTTCGCGGAAGGCGATGGGTTGGATGTTGGTCGATTGGGGCGCGGGCGCGGCCGCGGGAGGATCAGCCGGCTGGGTTTCATGGTATTGCTGGATTGCCTTACGCAGGGTCAGGACGGCCAGAAGGGCGCAATGCTCGGAATCCGAGGGAATGCTTCCTGCCTGTTGGAGGACATCCTCGGGTGTAATGGCCTCGGCCTGCTCAGGTGCTACGCCTTGTGCCATAGCGGCCGCCGTGCTACCGCATCGCATGGAGTGGAAGCAGCCATCGGTCGTGAAGGTTGCGCGCTCGACAACGCCGTCGCGAACTGTCAGCCAGATCTCCATGGTATCTCCGCAAGGTCCTGTGATGCGGGCGTTTGAGTTGGATCCACGCAACGGTCCGTAGTTGGCCGGGACCTGTCGGGAGGCTGGGGTGGGTGAATCGGAAGCGCGATCTCTACCTGGCATCTTCTTCTCCTTGGGGACTTTCCATAGCACGATCTTGTTTGCCCGTTCGGGGGGCTGGGGCTTTGCGTGGAAGATTGCATCCCGGCATGGCGAATTGAGAGTCGGAGAGCTGTTGGTGCATCCATGCATGAAGGACTTCTTCGGCTTCGCCCGCGATGAAGGCGTGAATACGCACCCCACACTCTTCACCGGCGGCGAGAGCGGGGCGCGAGATTGCACCACAGATGAGGGAATCTGCGCCACAGGCGGCGATGGCGGCCATTTTCCCGACAGCATCCTTTCCGGACAAGTCCAGCATCTGCCGGTCGCGAATCGAATCGTCTTGAGTATCGACGATGAGGGCGCTGCTGGTCACGTCGAAGACGGGCGCTATTCGATGGTTCCAGATGGTCAGTGCGACTTTCATGTGTTGGGTGCGGTCGGGAAGATCTGCCAATCTCCGGTGGGCACTCTCCGATCATCCATGCCTCGACAGGTCCACAGGTTGGCGCAGGAAAGAGAGCATCCTTTGTGCCAAATAATTCGAATGCCCCAGAATCCGCTTGCATAGCCTGTTTTCAAGGCTCCAGCCGCCCTGGGCGACGCCGTTTGATCGCGGTTTTGCGACAAAGGCGTGGGCGAAGGGCGCGGAAATGCGAGGTCGTGGGTCAAGTCCGCCTGGAAACCTTATTAGGCCGCTGCGAAAGGTTGCCGGGACCGGATGGGGAGGACTCCCGCAGGGGGCGCAGAGGGCGCAGAGACGAGTACGAGTAGGAGTGGGAGTGGGGCACTGGTAGGAGGAAGACGAGGCCTGCTGAAACGGTATAGTAAATTAATCCCACCCCAAAAAAGTAGGAGACAGAGCGTGGAGCCTTCCCGCCCCAATTGGCAGGTCGAAAACGCCACTGCGTCCTCCGCGGGAGGCTTTCCGGATCCGGAGGGGAAAGCGGCTACCGATTCGGACGACCTCTGGCTCAATGGCGGCGGTGGGTCGGGATGCCCAGCGCCTTCATCTTGCGGTACAGGGTGGCCTTGTGGATGCCGAGCTCCTGGGCGGCGGCCGAGCACCGCCCGGCATGACGATCCAAGGCTGCGCGAATCGTTTCGCCTTCTGCGGCACGGCGCACGGAGGCTATGCCTTGGTGGCCGAGGCCGAACTCGACTGCGCCGCGCAGTTCATACGGCAGATGCTCCGGTCCGATGCGCTCGTCTTTGCAGAGGATGAACGCACGTTCAATCACATTTTCCAGCTCTCGAATATTGCCCGGCCAGTCATGTGCCATCAGCAGTGCGAGCGCCTTGGCGGTCGGTCCCTCGATCCGTCTGCCCTGGGCCCGATTGAACCGGTCGATCAGCTGATCGGTCAGCATCGGGAGGTCCTCCATGCGCTCACGCAGCGGTGGGATCCGAAGCGAGATCACATGGACCCGGTAGAAGAGGTCTTGCCGGAACTGCCCTTGCCTGACCATCTCCTCCAGGTTTCGATTCGTCGCGGCGAGGATCCTGGCCTTCAGAGGCTCTGAATGGGTCGCCCCCAGCGGTTCGTAGGTGCGTTGCTGCAGCACCCGGAGGAGTCTCACCTGCAGGGCGGGACTCACCTCGCCGATCTCGTCCAGGAACAGGGTGCCTTCCCCTGCGAGGCGCATTCGCCCCGGTTTTTCCTTCCCAGCGCCGGTGAATGCGCCCTTTTTGTAGCCGAAGAGTTCGGATTCCAGAAGGGTATCCGGTAGGGCGCCACAATTGATCGCCACGAACGGTTGTTCACCGCGGCCGCTCATCTCGTGGATGGCCTGTGCGAGCAGCTCCTTACCTGTGCCGGTCTCCCCTTGGATCAGGACGGTCGAGGAGCTTCCGGCGACGGCCTTGGCAAGATCGAATACCGACTGCATCGCGGGGCTGCGACTCACCATCTCCCCGAATTGGAAGTGCTCTCCCCCCAGTCGTTTCCGCAGGGCTTCGAGTTCGCTGAGATCGCGAAACGTCTCCGCTCCGCCGATGACATGTCCCCCCGCATCCCGCAGCACCGCCGAGGAGATACTGATTGGGATTTTGCGGCCTTGGGCGTTGATGATGTATCCCGATTGTTGAAGGATCGGCTGCCCGGTTGTGATCGTATGGCGCAAGGCGCATTGCGACTCACACATGCTCGATTTGAAGACCTCTGAGCAGAGCCTTCCGATTGCCTCGGACCTCGGGATCCCGGTGATGATCTCCGCGGCGCGATTGAATGAGGTGACCCGCCACTCCAGGTCGACGGTGAACACCCCGTCAGAGATGCTCTCCAGAATGGCCTCGGTTGAAGCCTCAATGATCGATTCGGGAGGGTAGGAAGGCATTGGCTTCTTCATGATCGGGAGAATCGACTCGGTGGTGGGAACGGATCCCTTACACTTGCCTCCACCTCACCCCAATTCAAACGTTGTGACACCGAAGATACGTTCCGTCGGAAGTATGGGCTGGTCGTTCTTGTACATGCGGGCGGTGCCGAAGACCTTTTCCATATTATAGGAACGGGCAAGGGCGATTCCGTTGGGGTTTACTTCCGGCACATCCAGGTAGACCGGAGCCTCTTGCCGTATCTCTGCGCAGAGTGATCGAAACAGGGAATCGGCGACCTCCTGATCGTCGGCAAAGAGCGGGCCGATCTTGAAGCCCACGCGGCAGGGGCGAACTACACCATAACCGCGGATTTCCCCACCCTGGACCATGGCCAAGGCGGCACCGGCCGGCTGGTGGAGCCATGTCCTGAGAAACCGGGTTCGGGGGTATTGGAAGAGCTCACGGTCGTAATGCGCGATGGTGTCGAATGGAATCTGGGTGATCGGGATCGTTCCCGGCATGTGATGGAAGGCGTCTGGCTGACTGATGAATTCGTACCGAATGTTGCTGTAGGCGAGGGTGAAGCCACTCTTCTTGTAGTTCGGCACCTGTTCAATGACACCGTCGAGTCCGATGGTCCGTCCCTCCAATCGACGGATGGCGGATTGCCACAGCTGCATCCCGTACCCTTGGCCTCGATGGGCCGGATCGACGATGTAGAACCCGATAAAGCCGAACCCGCCCTCATAGGCGACCGCGGATACAGAGGCGATCGGCTTGCCGTCCAGCATGCCGATCAGGAAGCCCTCGGGGTCCTGTGCCCAAAAGGCGGCCGCGTCATGCAGCCCTGGATTCCATCCCTCCATCGCGGCGCGTTCGACCGCCCAATCCACCTCGGTACGATTCATGCTCCGAATGAACAAACGTCCCATCACGTACCCCCCCCAGTTCATGTTCTTGCTCGGTGACAGCTACAAAGCATACCCCGCCAAGCGCTGTGCATGCAAGACGGGGGCCTCCGGCCTAGTGGTAGCCAGACCGTCCCGGTCTGGTCAGCAGCAGGTCTGACCGGGGGCAAGCTTTCCGCAATGCCTCACACCCCGATGGGATTCAACACAATCGGGGGCGGGGTCGGGATCGGGGTCGGGATCGGGATCGAGGAAATCGAGGAAATCGAGGAAATCGGAATGGAACCTTCCTGCGCACAACGTCCGCAACCCCGCTGCCGCCCAAACGCTGGGATGGGCACATTCACATTGCCCCAGCCCCATCTGCATACGACCTCAGGCCGGACCTCTGTCGCTTTCCTCTTGCCGATCACGGGCATTGCCATTCATGATCTGCTTTCGGTTAGAGGTCGGAAGCAAGGTCACACGGAGGAGAGGTTTTGATGGCGGATGAATCGACGGTACGTACGCTCTATATCGACGCGGATGCCCAACCGGAGCGCCCCTTTTACACACGATACAGGATTGCCGGTTTTCTGTTTGTGCTGACGGGGGTGATGGGTTGGTTGGACTACCAGTTTCGGGGTAACGCGATGGGTGGAGTTTGGTTGGAGCCTGCGCTGGTCAGTCGGCTGCTGGTCTCTGCGATGGTCTTTGGTCTGATTGGTCTGCTGCTCATCCTTGGGGTCCGACGCTCTCCGATCATCGGCCTGATCTGGCTGTTGGTTCATTTCGCCATGTCCGTGATGCTGGGCGGGGGGGAGTCTCTCGGTTCTTTCTTCTCGAATGGATTGCTGGCTTTGATGCTGGCGCCCTGGACAACCACGATACCCGCGTGGCTGGGCGGTATTCTATTCACCCTGCTCGCGGTTTTTCAGGCGGGTGGATTTATCTTTTTCCTCGTGTTGCTGTCGAAGATCACAGCTCCGGGAGGCCCCCTGGTCGTTCCTGACTGGGAGGATTCGGCCTCCGGCGAGCGTTTGGAAATGCCGGAGCACTGGGCGGTGATTCGGCTCAATTTTGAAGGTTTGAAGGAGGATCCGGACTCGATCTTCGGCATGGTTCTGGGTGCGGATCAGGCCTGGGCACCGTCCTGGTTGGAAGATTCACAGGTCGTGCTGCTGCCTCGCCTCTGGGTTCGATCGGTGTTGGGTGGTGCGCGTTCGTTTTGGGGTGAATCGGTGGCAGCGGAGGCGATGGAGTCGGGCATCGGCCTGATTTCCCTGCATCCGATCCGGGAGGATCTTTCCTGGCCGGAGCATGCGGGCATGCTGGCGCGCGAGGCGGTCGAGACGATCTCGATGGTATCGGAAGAGGAGTGGGGTGAAGAGAGCGTTGACGGACCGGAATCCGGCGATGGGGGGGAGGGCGCCGAGGTGGAAGCGACGATGGCAAGCGAACCTCTTGAGCCTATCTATGCCGTGGATGAGGAGGGCCTGAAGGTTACGGTCTTTTGGACCATGATTCCCGGGGAAGAAGAGGGCGAGCGTGGCGGAACGGATGCCACCGCTCCCACGGGCGTGTGGGATGCCCTGATTCAGCGGCCTACTGGCATCGTGCGGATTCGTCTGGTCGGCATCTCTGCGATTGGATTGCTGGGGCAGGAATTGCTGGAGGGGATGCTGTCCGCGTGGGGAATCACTCTTCCGGCCGACCTGGACAAGGTGATTCCAATGAACCGGGAACCGGAGCTGGAGCCCGAGCCGTTGCCGGTCGACGAGGACGAGCGGGTGGCCTCGCTCTCAGAGGGCGAGATCGGTCAAGCCCCAGGGGTGTGAGGCGTGAAATTCACGCCTGGACCGCGTGTGCGGCACGCTTTTTTTTGCTTCAAAAGCGATGTTTTGAATCGTCGGATCGATGCTCGGGTATTAAGATTGGTGCTTTCACTCCATCTTAGGGACCGGAGGTCGGTCTGGCATAGCAATTGCTTAATCACCGATGGGAATTAACAAGCGTCGGGATGGCCCGGCGGCCAGAGAGTGGACGATTTTCCGTGGGTAGCGGAAATGACGGAATGAAAGAAATGGTTTTTGGGAAAACACAGGTTTAGGTTGAAAGTTAGCGCTGAATGACGCGTTTCAAGTTTAGTTGACAGGCGCCGAATGAGGCGCTAGAACAAACCTTTACTTGGCCCAATAATCGAAACGTACAATGTTAGTATTGAGGGAGGCTTTCGAATGATGAATCTTCTTCGCGTAGATCGGCGTCGGCGCGGCTTCACGCTGATCGAGCTTTTGGTGGTGATCGCGATCATTGCCATTCTAGCCGCCATGCTTTTGCCGGCACTGAACAAGGCCCGTGAAAAGGCCCGTCGTATTGCCTGTGTGAACAACCTGAAGCAAATCGGGCTTGGTATGAAGATCTACTCCTCCGACTTCAGTGAGTGGTATCCGGAATGGGATGGTGTCGTAGCCAACCAAGGCGCATCCGCCCTTGGCCTGCTCTATCCGGATTACATTTCCGCCAAGAAATCTTTCCTTTGCCCGAGCGCCCAGGACAGTGATCCTGAGGTCAATTCCCAGGATCTACTTCCCGACCTCTTCCAGAACGACAGAGATGGAAGCTTCGCCTACATCGATGGTATGGACGAGTCCCGCAAGCCGGACAGCCCTGTTGCCGCCGACCGCTTGGCTGGTCAAAGCCGCGATGGCAATACTGACGCCAACCACGGCGAAGACGGTGTCAACGTCCTCCATAACGACGGTCACGTATCCTGGGTCAGCGGAAAAGAGAACATCCACCTGAAGCCTGAGTACGAGTTCAATCGGGTTGGAAGCTTAGCGCGGATGTGGTTCATGGATATGACCAATCCCGGAGATCCCAGCTGATCCGGTTGCCCGAATGGTTCTTTGATTCCATTTGAAAATTGGGCCAGATCCCGTCGGCGCTCCCTCTTGAGGGCCGACGGGATCTCTGTATTTCGGTTGAGGGGGTTTTTTGTAGGGACAGGAGGGAGGGGTGCTGCATCCATGGACTACGTGGCGTGAGAGCGGGATGGTTGATCTCCTGAAGGGAGGTGTTCTCGCCGGGCTGGTCATTCTGACCTATCCCCAGGTCTGGTCTTCGGCTGGGGCATTCGCTGACACAGTTTATCCCATCCCTTGGCCGGGGATTCTCCTCCTGTTGGCGCTCTGCGGATTGTGGGTTCACATCGATTCCGCCGCGCTGGATTTGGACCGGATCCGACGGGCAGGGCCTGTTCTTTTGGCCTTTGTCGCGGGACTTTGCCTGGTGTTCCTGCGCCTGTTTTTCAGTCCGGACCTTGCCTGGGCATTGTTGGCGTGCGCTGCCTTTGCCGCGGTCCTGTTTTTCCCGATTCAGCGGCTTACCGTCATGGCCTATTGTGCACCGGTTGCGGTGCTGGTTGCGCTGCGTGCCATTGGTGCCGAAGGGATTTGGGTCGGCACGTTTGGGAATCGGAATTTCTTTGCGAGCTATCTGGCTGCGGTCGTCATTCTCGCGGTTTCCGCCATTGGAACGGCATGTCGGAACCGACCAGGTACCTGTGAGCCGGGCGCTCCACCAAGCAGTGCACGGTACTTTTTGATCTGGGGCGTTCTAGGACTGATCGCCGTTTCCGCCTTGGTTCGATGTTGGTCGCGGGGGGCATGGCTCGGACTTGTGGGCGGTCTGTGCTGGATGGTGCTGGTTCGGCTGCGCGTTCTGAGAGAGCGACCACTTGTGCGTGCATCTATGATCGTTGCGATGGTAATCGGGGCCTTGACTCTCTCCTGGGTCGTGCAAGCCAGGTATGTCCAGGGTTCGGACGTACGGCCGTATCTCTGGCGCGGCGGGTGGGAACTGGTCGCTCAAAATCCGCTGGTGGGAGTCGGACCGGAGCGGATGATCGACGCCTGGCCGGCGGTGCGACCGCCCGAATATACGCTGCTGGACGATGCCGGGGATGTCTCTCCGTATGTCCACCATTGGGCACTCCAATTCTGGATCGACTGGGGGGTGCCCATCGGGTCGCTCTGGATTCTCTTTCTGGCGGGAGCACTCGCACTGCCTTTACGTGGTGATCCACATCGTGCCGCAATGCAGGGTGTGCTGGCTGTCTTCCTCTTCCAGAATACATTCGATGCCGGCCTGTTTCACTCGCCACTGCGTGAGCTGGCACTTTGGATCGCAGCGAGTCTTTGGTCCCCGATGCTACGGCAGGGGTGCAGCCAACCGCAGGACCGGACCGTGCCCTTTTCGACCTCGCCATGGCTGCCACGTCTGGGAATCGGTCTATTCATGGCGGTGGTCGCCTATCACGGTTGCTTACGACCCTGGTTGGGAAATCTCGAGGCCGAGACGGGGCACCTCGCTGCGGACCGATCCGAGTGGTCCGAGGCGGTGCCGAGATTGGCCGCCGCGGTGGCTTGGGGACCTGGTCCGCGCCGTGAAGAGCGCTACCGGCTCGGGTATTGTTTGGCTCAAGCGGGTGCGCATGAAGCCGCCCTTGAAGTCTATCTCGCCCTGGCCGGGATCAGTCCTGACTATACCAGAGTCAATGCGAACCTGACCCGGCTCTTGCTGGTTTTGGGCCGGTTTGAAGCGGCCTTACCTTACGCCGAGCGCCAAATGGAGTTATTCCCTCTCAATGCGGACGATCGTGTGCGCTACGCATCCTGTCTGCTTGAGCTGGGGCGCGTGGAGGAGGGCAGGGCGGCCCTACATCGGGCGCTCGAGCTTAATCCGGCCCATGCCTTCGCCCAACAGCTCCTGAGTCGGTTGGCCGGCGCCGGTGGCGAGCCCGGTGGCTGAGGCCAGGCGGGAACGCCTACGCTTGACCGTGCCGGCTTGGCTGGAGGGGAGGCCTGAGGGGGGCGCGCCTTTCCGGACAGGGGTTAGCCACAGAGGGCACAGAGATCACAGAGAGATTCTTTGTTTTGCCATCCGTCGGCGAGATAGCACCGACTTCACCCGCGTTGCTTTCGGATGGGAAAAGGCTTTCGCCTCTGTGTCCTC
>CALLYA010000115.1 GCA_937875495.1 uncultured Verrucomicrobiota bacterium | reverse complement strand
CGTGGGAGCTCGAATACGAACTCAACCCCCTGGACTCGACTTTGGAGAACGGCCTAGTGGGGGATCCGGACTCCGATGGTTTCATCAACCAGGAGGAGTTTGAGCTGTGCGGTAGTCCCAAAAGCCCTGCAAAAAGCGGGGAGCAGTTGGTGAGGAGGCTCCTTGAATGCAATAATGGGAGCAGCCTCAGGGTAGAAATTGAGGACTCTGTAAGTTGTGAGGGGGACAATGATGATGACCTTCAATGGCAAAGTGTTCAATTTGATGTAGGTCCTCTTGATGACGACGATTATTTAATTGCCGTAACTGTAAAGGGTCTCGTTGATTGTCTGCCGGGGGACGGGTCTCAAAACGGGGTATATGATATTGTTTGTATATATTCCTATGGATCTACATACTATGCCGGTGCGAGGTTTTTTGCATCTGGCGCACCAGCAGAGGAAATGGCCCAGTGTGACGATTGCGTGATGGTAGAAAAGGAGTGTGAAAGGCTCATTCAGGTAAAAAATAACGGTATGTTGGAACTGGAGTACTATACCAATTATGGACCATATCACTTAGGGGCCTATGCAGAAATCACGGCGGCTCGAATAGTGAAGGTCGGTCTGGAGGGATACGAAGCATGGAGGGGAAGTGACGGTGATAAGGTACCAAATAAAGAAGAAAAAGATCCTGGATTTCTTATTACTCAAAATTCCGATCCCACCTCTTTTGACCCTTTTGAGGCAAAGCTCAATTTCAAGGCATTGCCAGCTGACTTTGGATTAACCCGATGGATTCATTTTGCCCCTCCTGGTTTAATTGAATTAAGGCACCAGGATGAATCGATGGGGCCGACAATTCCAGGTAGCTCCATGGTCCAAATCCCAGGCCCGATCGATCAGGACTTCATTCGGGATATCGCAATGAGCTCTTCTGCTGTTTGGACTGAAAATACAAGTGTTACAATCGAGTATATCATTAAGAATCAATACAATGATGTGGTATTTGATGATTCAGTCCGAGTCCTGCGCCCCGTTTTAATGAGCATTGGCGATTCGTTGACCTTTGGATTTCGGAGAAGGAGTGATGGTACCTGTGAGACCCCGCGTTGGTATAAGCCATGGACGAACTATCCTACAGATTTCGATTGGGCTAGTGTCCCAGGATTCAAGGACGATCCAGACTTTCAGGGATGGCGTGGGTATCTGTTTGATTCGTTGCATAGTTTCGCATGGAAAGGGGAAAATCCCAACGGGCACGGGCCGAATCATATGGGATACAGTGGAGCTCGCACTACCGACATCGTAACCTTGTTGGAGGACACATCGCGCTACTATCCGATCGAGGCTTTCAAGTCAGGTCCGTGTTATGCTATTGTTATTTACTTTATCGGACTCAATGACATTGTTGATGGTCGGGCCGCAACCGGAATATACACTGATTGGGAGTCTGGCCTGAATAAGCTCCTTGGCCATCGGGCTAGTCGGGGAAAGACATTGGTTGTTAAGGTTACTCTTCCCAAAATAGGGGCCAATTATCATGGGTACACCTCAGCGAAAGAGAGAGAGCTGATATCCCTCAACTGGTATATACGTGGCCACAGGCCTAAGGTTGATCATGTTAATTATGCTGTTGCTGATGTAGAGGCAATCGAGCATGATAAATTGCAAGTGGAGGAAAATGTTTGGATTTTTGATGATGGTTTGCACTTTTTCGATACAGGTTATGGGGCGATGATGTCAAAAATCCAGGACGCAATCAGGGATGGTTTGAAACAATGAGTGTTGTTTATTCGATTAGAGCGCACGTCTTAACAAATATTGTTGCGGTACTTATGATGTCGGCCAATGCTTCGGCTGATCAAGTGCTGGCCGAGTTCGAGAACCCCAATTGCTACAGGATTGGTAAAGGTTCACTTTTCGGTTTTCTGGATAAGAATGGAGCCATTGTCCAGCTACCAAAATTCGAGTATTGCGGGCGCTGGATGGAAGGAATGCTATGGGTCCGCGAAAAAGCATCTGATCGAATGAGTGGGCGATTCATTGACGCGAATGGACGGTCCGTGACCCAAAATCTGTATGGAGATCTTTTTGAACTATACTTTGAACTGCCGGATCCGGAATTTTATAATGGCATTGCCATTCTTTCAACCGAAAATGGCCAGTTTGCATTCATCAACCGGGAAGGAAGGATCCTCGGATTGACGACTTTCCCAATTGTCGCAGGACGACAAATATCTAACCAAAATATCTTTGGGGTGTGCATTGGGGATCAATTTGGATTTGTTGATGATTTGGGGAATGTCAAAATCTCGGCTCGTTTTCAAGATGTTCGGCCTTTCCGGGATGGATTAGCCGCTGCTAAACTAAATGGAAAATGGGGGCTCATTGGGCTTGATGGAGAGTTTCGGGTGCATCCCAAATATGATGAGGTTGGTTGTTTTATTGAGGAACCGAACTACTGGAAATTTAGGATCGGCAATCATTGGGGGGTGCTTGACCGACGCGGTGATGAACTAGTTGCCGCGTTGTATTTAGGAATTCTACGCTGCGAGAACGGCATTGCTTCGGTAGTGACTGAAAATGGATTCGCCATTGTTGAATTGTCAGGGGAAACGGATTTGAAGCAGAGGGAATTCGAGGATATCGGCGGTGTGGGGAATGGCTTCGTACTTGCGAAGGTCGAGGGTAAGTGGGGGGGGGTATCCACATCATCTGACGTTAAAATCCCCTTTCGCTTCGATGACGTTCATGAATTCGATCGAAATGGCTTGTCTAGAGTCTTCAAGGGAGAGTTTGTTGGCTTGTTGAATCGAAATGGCAAACTAGTTTGCGAGCCAATATATGACAATATAATGAGTGGATCAGACGAGCTGCTTGTTGTTGATCATGGTGGGAAATGGGGAATTATCAACACGGAAGGCCAGGTTGTTGTTGAGCCGGCATTTGAATTCATCAGCGGTGTTGGCCGGTTTTGCGATGGTATGGCAATTGTGAAAGACCGCGAGGGGTGGGGCCTACTGGAAATTGCCTCCAACAGACTTGTTATTCCATGCATTTATGCAGACCTAATGCGCTGGAACGACCTTTTTTCTGGTAAGAAAACCGGTGTTTACACGCTTTTCAGCACGACCGGCGAAATTGTTGTTTGCTCGGAGGTTGGTATAACGGACCTACCGGAAGCGCACAAGTTGGTGCACGGCTACGGTATTGTGCGAGGGAAATCGGGTGCCGGAATCATCACACGCTCAGGAAAGCTTGCGTTGCCATTGGAATACGAGGATGTCGGGTTGCCTTCTGAAGGCCTGATTCCAGTGAAAAAGAAAGGGAAGTGGGGGTTTCTCGATCTGGCAGGCGCTATGGCGATTCCACCTCAGTTCAATGAAGCTCGCAGCTTTCGCAATGGAGTCGCTGCCGTGGAAATTGGGGGGAAGTACGGTTTCATTGACGCGACAGGTGAACTGTTGGTCCAACCTGCCTACGTTGATGCTGGGTATAGCCTGCACGGACTTCTACCAGTCGCCAGGACAACAACGACAAATGGTGTCGACTTGATCAAATGGGGACTTATTAACCATCAGGGCGAGGTCGTAGTTTCGCTGGATTACGACTGCCTGGAATGGGGAGACCTCGAAGAGAATAAGACTCGCATTTATGGTCACATATGCTGGGAACAGCGGTAGCTCCGAAATATACGAGGATGCCTTTAGGAGGCATTCTGCGCTTGCCCCAAAAGAGATGATATGTGCTCTCCTGCAAATATTGAACAAAGAAGCGTGTGCATTCCCAAGATGAAACCCCAGCTTGTCTACCCGTTGGAGGTGCTATGATGAGCAGATGCCAGACGACCACAACAGTACCAAGGAGATGTGTACCAGTCTCCAGAAAGACGGGAAGGGGAGAGAATAACCGTAGGGGAACACAGCTGCGTCATTTCTGCCCGGAATTCCCCCTGTTGCTTATACAGGCTTTCATTCCCCTGCAGATTTCAAAGGTATACGCCACTGATGTATCCACGGAGTTAGCCATTTTCAGGGAGATGGAAGCCAAAAGGCGGGCAGTCTTCGATGACGTTAAGATTATTTTCCATCGCGAGGAGGTGGTACCAGAGGAGACCTACAAGATCATAGTCGATGAAACCGTTTCTCCGGCCAATATTCGGGAGTCCCACACCTTGGATTATGACGAGGAAATCTGGTTTAAGGGTGGAAGCCTCATGTATCGGTCCACAGGACCAAAACATTGGTATGGAGCGTGTGCATTCCGCGTTTGTCCTGACAAAAACTGATATATGCACCCCTGAAAGGATGA
>CALLYA010000114.1 GCA_937875495.1 uncultured Verrucomicrobiota bacterium | reverse complement strand
CCCTCCGCGGTTTCTGGCACCCGACACGACCCTTTCCATGGCCTTTCCCTGCCGGTTGCCGGGTTGGCACCACACACTCAACCCAGCCGGCAGCAGTGGAGCCGTCCGAGGCATCTCCAGGTGCTGATCCAAGCCCAGGCGCCCGACCTCCAAAGCGCACTCTTCGGTCCGTCGCGCCCGCAACCGGGCACCGCCCTCGTCATCCTCGATGAGGAGACCTTCGCCCTGCGGATCGAGGTGGGCGAACCCAACCCCCTCAGCCCCCATGCTTACCCATCCCTCCTGACTTATTCAGACGCGTTCTTGCCACGCACCCTCAGCCAACTACCCACCGGTTGGAGGTCCAGCCACGAGATCTCGCTGATTCCTATCGACACACACTCGCTCAGCAGTGGCTCCAGCCTCGAGGTCCACGGACTGGGCGCATGGTACCCGCCGATCCATCCCGCACAATTCAGGGTTCGCGCCGACCGGTTAAGCCTCGTGGACCTTCCGACAGGCCATACCTTTCAACCGACAGCCGCGGGAACACGGTGGGAATACCAGGGTGCCGATTCCAAGCTCGGAACTGGTTTGCATCACATTACCTGGGGCCCGTATCCGTGGATCAAAGGCGCAGACGCGCCCGGCCAGACCCACCCACTTCAGCCCGCCACCCTCACTATCGGTGACCGCTCCGCACGTTTGCAGCGACAGTTTCAAGGCGACAGCTGGAGCTTTCACCTCAATGATTGGCATGCAGTCCGACATCCGAAAGATGGAACCATAGAGGTCTCACACCCTCGAGAAGCGGACGGCTGGAACTTGTCCAGAACGGAACGGCCTGCACCCACCGGGAAGCGTCGGCATCGGGTGCTGGTCTGGTCCGCACCCTATTCCATTTCCGCCCACTGAAGCGCCTTGCAATCCCATCGGCATGATTCCATGCTGGCCACGCGAAAGACAATTCAACCCACGCGGGCCGGTACACAAAGGCAAAGAAATCCCGAAGCCTCAGACCGATTTCGTTTTCAACCACCAGTTCACCGGAACCCGCGCCACACCATTCGAGGATAGCACCGCATGAACCTGACCCGCTTGAGCGCACCGATTCTCATTCCTTCACTGATCGCCCTGTTCGCACTGTCGCTGACCCTGGGCTGCAGTTCCGACAGCAGCAGCGATGCGGACGGGGACCCATCTGCACCCAATAGCGGTGAGACCAGCGACGTATCCGGACCCTATACAGCTCAGTTCTTCACGGTTGCCGGAGGGAGTACCCCGGGCTCGTTCACCATCGCGCAGGATGAACAGGCTATTTCGCTCAAAGTCACCTGCGTAACGCAAGACGACGCCCGCATCGACTGCGAATCGCTCAACGATGCGACAGGAACCCTCGGGGCCAGTGAGGATGGAGTCCGATTTCCCTTCTCAATTGCCAACGATCACGTTGTCATCACCGGCATGTTTATCCGGCAGAGCCAGGGCATCCTTTTGGATGCCGAGGTCTCAGGCTCCTCCAATGCCAACACCGGCCAGATTAAAGGCGCACAAACCCTGGAGCCGGCTCAGGTCCAGGACTGAAACAACTCCGGTGGCCCTGTCCGGTCAGTCGGTATACCCGCAACGGTCGATCAGCTTCTGCTTGAGTTCCTCCCTGGCTGACCGGTCCACCAACAGGCCCAGCCGAGTCCTGCGAAACAGGAAATCCTCAGGGGTTCGAGACCATTCATAGGATCGCGAAAAGACCGCTTCGCCGATCGTCTCCGGATGGTCCGGGTGCAGCGGCTCCAACATCGAAGGTTGCTGACCGTGGAATCTCGCGACTTCCAAGGCGCGTGTTCCATACCGCGCCAGAAGGTTGGACGCCAATTCCGGCACGGCCTGCCTCTCGTCAAGGGCCGCTTGGACCTCCTCCAGCGTAATCGCCCGTTCCGCCCCCGGAAAGCGACGGCCGACCGACAGCCCGGTTTGGAACTTCCGCCCAAGCACCCCGGCCACCGCCTCGGCAACCCGCTCGCCGACCCGGCGAAAGGTCGTATATTTCCCACCGGCGACAAAGCATACCCGCTCCGGATCCATGTGGATCATGTCCTTGCGTGATGTCTCCCCAGCAGAGCGCCCAGGCTGGCGAACCAATGGGCGAATGCCGGCAAAACTCGATAGCACATCCCCCCGATCCAACGCCCCGGGAAAGACATAACGATAGCCTTCCACCAGATAGTCAATCTCCTCCTCATTCGCCTCGAAGGCCGTCTCAGGCCCCGCAACCGCTGTTTCCGTCGTGCCCACCAAGGTCTTTCCATGCCAGGGCAGAATGAAGAACAGCCGCGCGTCATGGGGATGAATCACCGCCAGACCACAGGCCGGACCCGGCCTGTTCAAGACCAGATGAACTCCCCTCGAAGGGACAAGCACCGATTCATGAGCAGGATCGAAGTGCCGCCAGACCTCGTCGGTCCAAGGACCCGCGGTGTAGACCACGCAACGGGCACGGACCTGGAAGGCGTGTCCTGACCTCGCGTGCTTGAGGGAAACGGTGCGTGTATCGCCACCACTAGCATCGATCCCGGTTGCCATGCAATCACGAACCGCTACCGCACCGAGTTGGACCGCATCCAGCAGGCTCTCCAGAACCAGCCTGGAATCGTCCATCTGTGCCTCGAAATAACCGATCCCCGCACGCAACCCATCCTGCCGAAACTCCGGCATCTGACCGGCTATCCGCTCCGGTGACCATTGATCCGGGTTCCCAATATCCTTGCTCCCCGCCAACCAATGGTACATCTGTATGCCGATCCGCAATTGCCACCCGGGTCGCCCCGCCTGCCCCCGAAAAACCGGCAGCAAAAATTGAAGCGGCTTCACCAGGTGCGGTGCCGACTCCACCAAACGCGCACGCTCCAGAAGCGATTCGTGGACCAGCCCGAAATCCATATTCTCCAGGTATCGCAACCCGCCATGCGCCAACTTGGTGGTCATGGAACTGGTCTGCGCCCCAAAATCCCCCTTTTCGACCAAAAGGACCCGCCAATTGCGCAGGGCCGCCTCCCGTGCCAGGGATGCGCCGTTGATCCCACCACCGACAATCAGTAGGTCCAAGGGCTCGGCATCGACCATTCGATCCAAACACTCCAAGTCGTGGTCCACATGACACGAAATCATCACCGTCTCCATCATTCGGGCTTTTGAGGCAGCCACCCGGCCATTCAAACAATTGCACGCGCCGATCAATCAGACCGTCCATCACGGATTCCAGATCCGGCGTGCAAACCAACGGGCGATGGCTGTACACTGTTTTCGAAATAAGGCAGGATCGGATGGAAAAGACAACTTCGGAATTCCGAAATCATGCATCCATTGAATCTTCATCCCGTTCTCGATGTGTACATCCTCATGGTCCTTAGCCGGGGATTCCTCGAGCCGGAAGGAAAGCTCTTCTTCGCCTGGACTCTCACCTATTGGGAAAAGGCGACCGATCCCGCGATTGGGCTCCCGATTGCCATGCGAATACCGGGCTGGAAACGGTACGCGGCATTCCAGGCCGCCGCCCTCCTGATCCTGTTTCGCGCCGGCGCCCTCCTCGCCGTCGATCTCACCACAGGTACTACCTCCGAATTGCCCCTCTGGCTCGGTAGCTGTCAGTTCCAACTCAATCCATTGCCGACACATTTGCACCTGCTCGCCTTTTCTTTCCTGTCCTGCCTGGCCACCGGCCTACTGCTCGTGGGATGCATCGCCCTTATCCACCACTCGGTTTCACTCGACTATCGAGAGACCCCTACCGGCCTGCTCCTTGCAGAGCTGTTTCGAGGTTGGAGCCGACACCCGCCGATCTTACGGCTGGTGGAATGGGCCGGCCTTTTCTGGGTCTTCACCTGCGTTCTGCTCTGGCTTTCCGGCAGGTGGATCGCCCCACTCGGCACCATACCTACTCCCTGGTCCGCCCCCGGGCATGCCGCCGTGATCACCATTTCAACCCTCGCCGCCATGCTCACCCCTCTCCAATGCCTCCTCTGCATCGCCATCCACTCCCCAGGAACGTGTTCATCGATGCAGTCGAGTCCCTCAGTGAAGCCCTCTGCGCCCCGCTTCGAAGCCTCGACCTGACCTGGAAGGGCCTCGATTGGACATACCTCGTGGCCTTGATCACATTGACTCTCTTCAAAACCGGCTTAGCTCCATTGCTCCGAGGACTGGAACAGTGGGCAAAACTGCCGATCCTCGGCTGAACCGGCCAGCCGGCGTGGCGATCTTCATCATGCATCCGCTCCGTAAAACCAAACTGGGCTGGAACCTGGAAATCCATGTCCAACCCCGCGCGAAACGCACCGAGGCCATCGGCATCTATGGCCAAGCGGTCAAGATTCGGGTTGCCTCCCCACCCGTGGACGGCAAGGCCAACGAGGCCTTGATCGAGTTCTTCTCCAAAGCACTGCGAATCTCTAAAGGCGAGATCCAATTGGTCGCCGGCGCCACAGGTCGGAAAAAAGTAATCTCCCTGCCGGAACTGCCGGCCGACGAGATCTGTCGAATCCTGGGAATCGAACCGCCCATCGACCGCCCCCCACTAACTGATTGACCTTCGCCCCCCCCATCCTCATGCTCATCGATACCCACTGTCACCTCGATTTTGCCCCCTTGTGCGAGCAACTCCCCACCATACTCTATGACGCCGCTCAGCTCGGAGTTACGCAAATGCTGACGATCGGCTGTGACCTCGCTTCCAGCGAGAAGGCCATCGACATCGCACGCCACCATCCACCCTCCGTCTTCGCGGCAGTCGGTATCCATCCCAACGAGACCGCCGCACACCCCGACATCCCGTCCTGCCTCGCACAGCTCGAAAGCCTCGCCAATTCGACCGAGGCCCGCGCCATCGGCGAAATCGGTCTCGACTACTACCGCGATCGCGCACCCCGCAGCCTCCAAAAGGAATGGCTTCATCACCAATGGCATTTGGCTCAGTCCCTCGGCTTGCCTGTCATTCTCCATTGCCGCGAGGCCATGAGCGACCTGCTCGAAATCGTTCAACAATGGGGAACTCCGTCGGATACCCACCAGGGCAAAGGCGAAAAGGAGATCGGTATCATGCACTGCTTTTCCGGGTCCCCGGACGAGGCGCAGACATGCCTTGAATCAGGACTCCTCATCGGTGTCGGCGGACCCGTCACCTACCCCAAATCCAATGCCCTGCGGGAAGCCGTCCTGTCGGTCCCGCTCGGTAAGCTCGTGATCGAAACCGATGCCCCATTCCTCGCCCCACAAAAACGGCGCGGACAGACCAATCAACCCGCCTTCTGCCGGTACACCGCGGAGTTCGTGGCCGAGCTCAAAGGGGTCAGCCTCGAGGAATTGGCCTCCGCGACCTCCAACAACGCCCGCCGGCTGCTCAACCTGCCTGAGCCGAGTCTCCCGGAATGAAACACCCTCTGTTTCCGGATGAGACTACCCATCCGCAAGATCCATTCCTTGGCGGTACACGCAGAAAAGCCTACCTGGAAGTCGTCCGAAAAAGGTAGCGGATTGACCAACATGCTGTTTCCACCCATCCGGAGAGCCTCCCGAAGAGGGCGCGGTGGCGTTTTAGACCTGCCCCTGGGGGTGGGTAGGAGCCATGCTCTGCCTCCTACATTTTTTTGGGGGGGTAATTTAGATATCCCGTTTCAGCAGGCCTCGTCTACTTCTACTCGTACTCGTACTCGTACCTGCGCACTCTGAGGGAGTCGTTCCCCATCCGGCCATGGCAACCTTTCGTTGGGCCCCAATAGGCTTTTGGGATACCCTCTACCTGGAGGCCTCCGTCCGAGCCCGATAGTAGGCTTGGCGCGCAGGTGTCCCGTACTTCTTCGCCAAATCAAACAGACGTCCCAGCCAGGCATCACCTAGGTCGTCTTCGGGAAACCGCAGCATATACGCATCCATGGCCTCGTACCGAGCACGGTCATCACCACGCGCTTGGGCCATGTCGCATAGCCGTAGATGCGCCCGGCGTGCCAGATCCGGATAGGCCGACTGTTCCGCAAGCGCACGCCAGGCTTGGTCCGCCTGCTCGTTCCGCTGCATCTCCATTAAAAATTGTGCAGCCTTCTCCCGGTAGATCAGCTGGGCGGCCCCCTCGGCCTCCCGCTCCAATTGCCGGCATAGGGCAAGCGCCTCCTCAACACGGCCGGATCGAAATAAAAGATTCAGATTTCGAATCGCCGGCCAGGTGACGTCCAGCCCAGACACCTTTGCAATCGCCAGTTGTCGGTTCGCATCCACACCAAACGGGCGGTAAAGCGGATCCCCGATCATCGTCATCTGCCAGCTGAGGGTCGGTGTCGCCTGGTAGGCGGCCTCGACGAACGTAAACCCGGCCAATAACCGCTCCGTAAAGACGTCCAACATCGTCGTCATGTTCAGGAACGGCTCCGAAACCGCACCCATCGTCACCGCAACCCCCGACTCGATCAACTTGATCACCCAGCTGGTCCTTGATTCAAAGGGAGGCCGAATCGTGTTCGCGCTGTGCGAAATGATGTGGTATCCAACCGCCCCCCGACGCATTCGGAATCCACCCTCACGCACAAACGGCCCGCTCGGATCGCCATACCAACCAAGATAAAAGGCCGCGTCCGTCATCGGATAGCTCTTGCCAAAGACCTCAGGGCGTTCGTCCTTTTCAACCTCAAATCCCGCATCCCACAACTGGTCATACGCCCCACGCATCCACTCGTCGCCGATCAAATACCCGCCTTGCTTCAGTCCGCGCGCATCAATGTAAGCCCTGCCACTCAGGCCATAGGCCTCTACTTCCACGGCATCACGCATCATGCGCTGCACCTGCTCGGGCTCGGGGGCGTCCAGCCGGCTGACCAATACCATGCGCAACGCAATGCGCCCGTCCATGGAGGTCGTATGCCGGAAGAAGGGATTGTTCAGGGCGCCCTGCGTCGAGTAATCAAAGATCGGAAGGCAGGCCAACTCTGAATCCACCGCCGCCACCGTCCCCTGACGAACCAGATCCGTGCTTCCCGCCCCCTTGGGCACCGCGCTCCCCTTGATCCGTAAGGGCATCCCCCGCATGAGGACCATGATCCAGATGTCGTTCTTGACCGTGATCGGTGTCCCCGCGTCGTTCGCCTCCGCGGTCAACCAGCCCTCTCTCTGAACATGCCGTAGAAGCGGGCTGCGAACGAACTTCTCGTAGTGATCGCGAGAGATCTCTTCCCGATTGCCACCCTTGACTCCAAATATCCGTTGCTCGGGGATCCCCCTCAGCAATGCATACTCCTCCGCCAAGGCTTGCGAGCCGGGGTATTCACTGTTGTAGACCACGAGGAGGTGCGAGGCCAACACCTCGGTCGGCTCGATGTGTTGCGCACTTACAGAGACGGTTACCCCTGGCAGCGGCATGAAAAACAACAACCCCAACAGCCAGCTACCCCACCCGAATCCCACCCTGCCCGCCTTACCCCAAATGTAGGCCATATCCCCCCGCTCCCGCATGTTCCTGGTTGTGCTGATGTTCCATCTCATTCGCCAACCTACCAGACCCAACAAAAACTGACAATTGCCCGGGGGCAGCCAGCCCGTCTCGGTCTGGTCAGCAAGGGCAAACCAAGCTCAATCATCCCCACAAGGCCCTTCAGACAGTGGAAAAAGGGGAAGATCGGTGAATCGACAAGCCTCAGGCGCGAGCTGGAGGCTGTCGGAAAAGGCAGATGGCAAGGCAAGCTCGGCGTCGGAGTCGCTGTGGCCTCGGGATCGAAAGGACGGAGCTTTGGATTCGGACAGGAGAAACCGCGAGCACAACCGGATCGTTTCGCCCCCGACATTACTCGGCAGCGAAGTGTGAACATTGCATGAGGGCAAGGTGCCATACAGCCCGAGCATTCTCGATTCCCTCGATTCCCTCGATTCCCCGATTCCCTCGATTCCCCGATTCCCTCGATTCAGTCGATTCCCTCGATTCAGTCGATTCAGTCGATTTAGTCGTTCCCGATTTCGTTCCCGTCCCACCGCTCGCCCGCTCGCGAACCTGGTTCCCTCGCACGATCAAGGTCCGGCACACCGTAGAAGCCCCCCTGGGGCAGTGGGGTAAGGCCCGTCCGAAAATGCAGGTCGGCACCCTGCCCCCCACCTCCCCAAATCCTCCATCTGCGTAATCTGCGGATCCCTCCTCTCCGGTCTCCACGTGCATTTCACCGACCGTGGTCGAAGAGAACCAGCCGTTACCTAGCCAGCGTCATGCGGAGATCGAACGCTTGGTCTGTAGGATCGTGCGCAATTGATCGGGCGTGAGCCGGTATTGGCGCGAGCAGAACCGGCAATCCACACTGAGGAACTTGTCGGATTCGATCATTTCTTCCAACTCCGCATCCGGTAACACCGCCACGACGTCACAGATGCGCTCGAGTGAACACCGGCAGCGGAATTGCGGCTCACCAGCTACGCTCAACCGAAGGTCAAAGACCGCCTCCGGGATCGATTGGAGCATCGCCTTGAAGACGTGCTCGAAATGATTGTCGACCTCCGGCGGCACCGAGAGCAGCCGGCGAACTTCCGCGGAATTAAGTCCGCGCCGAAGCGCATCGAACAACTCCAGATCACAGTCGGGCAGTGCCTGAATCATCAGCCCCTGACAAAGCGATACCGGGTCGTTCGGATCAGGATTAAACCCAACCATGGCAACCATCGCCGTTTCGATCTGGTCGCTGTAGGAGAAAAAATGGGCGAGATCCTCCACGACATCCAATAGCGCCGCCTCTGTCGTCCCCGAGTTGAGGACCTTGACGGAAGTCGACTTCGTCACGGAAACCTTGCCACCTCCGCCATAGAGTGACTCTTCGGATTCCACATGCTCCATCAGCAGCTTCGGGGCAATGAATCCACGGATCCGGGCATGCTCATCAACATCCAGGACAATCGATTGGAGATCGCCTTCGTAATTCCAACGCATGGTGAACCACTCATCCTCGCCGAGCAACGGTGAGGCCAATACGCCCGCCGTCAGCGCCCGGGCAAGGAGGTGAGAGGCAACCGGGTCCGTTGCATGCGCCAAAACAGCATCCCGGACCACACCGGTCGTCACACCGTAGCTCACGCGCACCTGATAGGGTTGCAATACCCCGCGGTAAAGGAAGTCGTTCATATCCAATGCAAAAAGTTGTCGTCCGGTTCAGTACGGGCCTGTTCAAATTCGATCGCCGGGTAGGTCGATTCGGCGATCAATCTCTTGAAGACACCCATCGCCGCCGCAACCTCCGAATGCAAAAAAGAAGCCCAGGGCATGAATCATGCCCTAGGCTTCTGGATACGAAAGCCAACCGGTTTGGGGTCAGCTTCCAGGGAGGATCCGCTCCTGAGAGCGGATCCTAACCCCAGTTGTTATTGAGCAGAATCGATTACCGGCGGGTCGATGTGTTACCACCCGTTCCACCGTCTTCAATGCCCATGCCGGCGGTGACTCCGCCAGTTCCACTGCCGCTGTTGCTGGAGCCGCCCGTACTGCCGCTGACCTCGGTCACCGTTCCAATAGCGCCCTCAGAGATCGCGTTGATTGTGGAGGAGACCCCACCTTCCTCCAACCAATTGCCGCGAAGCGCGACCTGGTTGTTGGCACGGGTCAACGTAAACTCGCGCGTCACAGTTGTGGAGTCGGTCGTGGTCTGAGAACCAGTCTGGGTGACATTGCCCGACGTGGATCCGGTGGAGGAGGATGAACCCGTAGTCGTAGTCGTCGATCCACCGGATGGGGCTCCAGTGCCACTGTTCGGTGGAGGAGCGTTGGTGTCATCATCCGCGGGTTCCACGTCCGTGGTGGATTCCCTCTCGTTGGTCCACTCGGATGTGTTCTCCGTCTCTCGGGTGTTCTCATTCTCAGAGGTTCTGTCGATCGTGGTGCCCTGGATATCGTCCACGGTCACGATCGTGAAAACCCCAACGAGCTTTGCCTTCTTGCCACTCGAGTTGTCCCAGCCCTCCATCGTCATCTGGGATTGCAACACAGACTGGTTTGCATAGAACTCCTGCCCCGGAGTGCTCAGCCCCGTGGGGCGCCCCACTCCACCCTTGTAAGTCGAGCCGTTGTTGTCGACCGCCTCCAGCGTCGACCCTGTTTGAAACAGAGTCATCGTCCGGATCGGGGCGCCAGAAGAGGCCGATACCATCGGCCGCCCATCGATCCCCTGGAAAAACCCAGTATAGTTGATCTCCGCTCCACCGGAGGTCCGGTATCCGCTGTCACTCGTGTCGCCACAGCCCGTCGTCATCACCAACGCGATCCCAGCCATCACTCCGAGGCTGATCCGCAAAAAATCTTTGCTCATTTCGTCCACGCTCCTCATGGAAGAACCGCAGGCAAGTCCGATCCTGACAGAGAGAGGTTCTTACGCCCGCTCGGAAAACATATCGTAAGGACCTGAATTTGCGGTAATTTTGCGTCCCTCGAGGGGACTCCTGGTTGCCATTCCTTAGTTAAAACCCTCTGTTCATCCCCCCCGGCAGGGCGGTCGACCCTCAAGGGCCGACCGCGCACCTAGGGAGTTCACACTCCTATATTTGAATCCTCGCCTCAAGGCATCAGGACTACCCGAATGTACTGCTGGTCCGGAACCGGACCGGGCATGATCCATTCGGTCTGATGTGCAGGTTCGGGTGCAGCATCGAGAATCGGACTGATTGTCTGCCAAAGGACCATGTCCTCGCTCACCTCAATCCGATACCGATACCCAGGCAGGCTCTCCCACGTCAAGCGCAGGCCGGCATCAGGATTACCCGGATCAACCGGTTCAGCCGAAATCAGTCCAAAGACCTGCTCCTCTACCACCGTCGGTACCTGAACCTTCGGATCGCCGACTTCAAGTCCTTCCTGTACGATCACACCATCCACCTCGAGGTCATAGGTCCCTCTCGCAACCGGTCCAATCCGGAAATTGCCCTGGGCATCCGGCTTGGTTGAGGTGAACAGGTGCCCGTCACTCCCGCGCAATCCAACGATGCTGGAACCGGCAGCGACCTTACCCTCGATCTCCATGGCTTGGAAGACCGTGATGTCATCCAAGTACCAGCCCGCTTTCTGCACCGTCGTATTGCTCTTGAGGTTGAACTTCAAGTAGACCATCGGCTCGTTGCTGATCGCCCGCAGCGTGACCGTCTTGTACTGCCAGTCGGTGTGCGAGCCGATCCCGTCGATCGGGCCCATCACCACCGTCTCCGTACCTTGACGATTCGCGGCCTCCTCTCCGGTATTCGGACGAACGGAGGAAATCTGTACCCGGTCATTGCCGTTCTCGAGCTCCAGCCATTCGTAATATCCGAGGAAGAACGGGTTGGCGTTCTCCTGCCGAGTGAACATGTCTTGCGTCGGGTAGGAGAGGTCCAGCAGCGGTGAGTACAGCGAGGAATCAGAATTGCCGCTGTACATGCCGTTGATGTTGGTCCCTGCCACAGCATGCCCACTGGCGGCCGATTGCGGCCCGCCCGTTCGATCCGGTACCGGAACACCCCATTGCCAGGTATCGGTCGGATCCGGCCCTAAGCCCTTCTCGCTGCGATGAGCCCAGTGATCGGTCTCCTCCAACAGGTTGGTGGAGCCCACCTTTTCCGCAGGCGGCTGCGTATCCCAATCCTCCAGGAAGAGATAGCTGTAGGCCGGGGTCTCACCACGGAGCGCGTAATGTCGCGGGATCTCGGGGAAGATGACCGCTACACTGCTGCCTTCGGCCGGGTAATCGAACTCGACCTGGGTGCTCAATTCGAGGGAAGAACCGGTCGGGTCCATATCCATCATTCCTGGCACCCGCTGAAAGGCGAGAATTTCCATGTTTCCGTCCGGTGAGCGGAGCGCCAATCTCCCGTGCAGCGGTAGGTAGTTAATTCCGCGGATAACGATCGTATCGTCACCGGAAAGCACATCCGCTTGTAGATTGGCAATCCGTTCGCTGGCAAACTGCCCCTGGTAACCGGGATAACCACTGATCACGATTTTCGTACCGGCAGGGTGAACGAAGTCAACCCCCTGAACACCGGCGAGCCCAGTGATCTTGGTCGGATCGTCAATGTCCGGGATCGCCGATAGATAGGATACAGCATCACCCATCGAACCACCCAAGAAGGCGAACCCTGAGGGTGCGATCATGCCGGCCGAAATCGGCTCGAATACGATCGTCTCCGCACAAGCCGCCACCTCGCCGGTGATCACAGATGCGCCGGACCCATCCCCATCCAATGGAATTTGGAATTGCGGGACCAGGTTGTTCGGGTTGGGTGTGAGCAGCTCAGGCACCGCGTTCAACCGTGGGTCACGACCGATCGAAGTCACTTCAACATCGCCACGAATCGCGACCTCGTCTGCGTCCATGATATGGTCGCCATCCGAGTCCTTGGATGCAGGGTGCGAACCCCGACGCCCACCCGTGATCAAGATCGTCGGAAGCGGACCGGAGCCATCCTGAAACAACGGGAAGTTGTCGGCGAACGCCATGCCAAAATCAGCCCGCGGCGGCGGCATTGTGCCAATCAGATCTGCCTCCAGACGATTCGGGAAGAATTTCGTCCATTGGCTGTTCTGTGTTCGGTAGATCCACGCGTCGTTGAGATAGCCGCGCCCGTTGAAACCTCCGAACATAAAGACCGCATTGACACGCTCTACCCAGACCATCTGGTGCTCGGCACGCGGACCCGGCCATGGCTTGTGGTCGTCATCGGCATCCGTCGGCGGCATGATCTTTGTCCAGGTCGGCGCTCCGCCACCCTGACCACCCGGGTCAGCAGCTGCGGGAACGAACTCCCAGGTGTCGCCGAGGATGTTTCCATTCTCGTCGTAGCCTCCGAACATGACGATCCGATCGCCGGTCCAGACCATGTCGTGACTCCAGCGCGCCGGAGGAGCTGGATTCGGGAAAACTTTCTCCCCATTCACCCAGGTGTCACCCCAACCGTAGTCGATCGCTCCGGGATTGACGCCCTGTCGCATCACCCCGATCCCGTCCCGACCGCCGAACGCGATCCAGCCGGTCCCTCCTGATGACACCAGGCTGTGATCCGCGCGCGGCTCCATCCCGTCTTCAGCCGGTGTATCAATGTTGTATGGTTCGGGATTGAAGAGAATGTCCCGTTCTTGGTTCACATAGTGGACCACGAGATACGGATTGTTCGGTGTTGCTACCGATGACTCGGGCGGAGCGGAGTTGAACTCGTTGAAATGTCCGTCCGGGGGTCCCGAAACAAGCATCTGACATTGGTTCGGATCATCAACATCTTCAGGGGCAAGGATCAAGCCGAACCGGAATTCATCGTCGCCACTCCTGTCTGCTATCGCCTGAATGATTGGTGTGACATCGATCGCGATCTGACCCTGCTGGTCACACGGAATCGCATAGTGTGTAAAGACCATGCTTCCGCAGGTGTCTCTCAACCTTGTGGCAGGCGAGTTGGTGGCCCCTCCCTCATCACCCCCACCCTCTTCCGCGCCAAAGGGCGCAACATCAGGTGCAGTGGGGAATGAATAGATCAGGATTCGATTGTCACCCCCGTCAGCAGGCTCGGTCGGTGCAATCATCGTCAGAACCAGCTCGGACTTTGCCACTCGCCGTCGGCCATATTGCGGATGAATAGGTATGGTGAGCTTAAAGTCGAGCCCCGCGTAATAGCGCTGTCCATCCAGTTCGCCCACCTGGACGGTGTTTCCAAAAACCTCAGGCGGGTCGGCGTCCGTCGAACTCCATGCATGTTCCGGCTCTGTTGTCTGCCCATAGGTCACGGTTACCGTAGGTAGATATACATCCGGATCGCCTCCCGGGACGAATTGCCCGTAGTGCGCATTGCCGCTTTCACGGCCTCCATAAAGAAGGTGTGTGTTACCGGAGGGAATTAATTCCCCGCCTTCACGCGGCATCCCCGACGGCCAGTGAATCAAAGGATCCATTGGTGGACGCATGGCCGCGTTGGCAGCACGCATCAAAGTTCCGATCCGGCTGCCCATAGTCAGCATAGGATCCACACGTTCACCCATATAGTGATCAGCGCGTGTCCATACCGGAGACGTCCACGTTCCCACCTCGCCAGGCGTCGTCCAGAGCGAGAACTCCCACACATCGCCTAGTACATCACGGGTGCCATCGGTTCGCCCACCCATGAGCGTCCAAGATGTGGTTGCCGGGTTGTACTGGAATTGCGCGTTGTATCGTGGGCGAGGCGTGCGCATTTGGTCCGGATTGGCTTCCACGATTTGATTCGCTGTCATGGAGAGTTCCACCGAAGTAGCCGAGAAGGTCACATCCCCAGTAGCAGACTCACTCCATTGGGAGAAGTAAATCGCCCACAAATCGTTGAGCGTCATGTCAAGGGATGGGTTCGGACCGAGGATGTCGGTCTCCACCTCGCCTGGGGCCAACAGGTTGCCATCCAGAAGCCGATCGTTGTCGGTGTCCGTACTGCGCGGATTGGTATTGAAGGTCGCAACCTCAATCCCATCCATCAAGCCGTCACCGTCACTGTCCGGATTGCGCGGATCGGTGCTCTGTCCCCACCGCTCGACCATGAGATACTCGCCGAGGTTGTAAAGGCCATCCTTGTCGAGATCCCCCATTGGGCCGAGCGAGGGACTGTAATTGATCCCCACATCTCTGAGGTAGTCATACCGTGTTCCGTCATCCAGAGGATGCAGCCGGTTGCGCACCTCCCAGCCGTCCGGCATACCATCGCCGTCCGTGTCGGGGTTGTGCGGGTCGGTACTGCCCTGATACAGGACCAGAACCTGGCCGCCATAATTCTCGACTGTCCAGGTCACAACTTCCTGCATGAAAGGCACCGTCAAAATGACCCGGTACTCTTCCAGGTTCGTGAGACCGTCCCCGTCCGGATCCAGATTGGCATCGGAAGGATCGTTCGGATTCAACGGCGTCTGTCGCGGACGATTCTGGTTGTCCAGAACCTCGAACCCATCCGGCATGCCGTCACCATCGGTGTCGGCCTTGGTCGGATCAGTCCCGAATCCACCGTCGGGATTACCATCCTGGTCTCGATCACGTACCTCCTGACCGTCGGTCAGGCGGTCGCCATCCGTATCGCGTCGGGTCGGGTCCGTCCCGTACACATCGACTTCCTCGCCATCAAGCAGGCCGTCGTTGTCGGTATCCGGATTGTACGGGTTACTGCCAATCAGGTATTCCTCAAGATTGGTGAGACCGTCCTGATCAGGATCTTGATTCGCATCAATCGGGTTGATCGGGTTCAATCCAAGCGCAACCTCCCAGCCGTCCGGCATCCCGTCGCCATCCGTGTCCATCAGAGCTGGATTGGTCGAGTCAAAGCCCTCCATCCGACCCTCGGGATCGTCAAAGGTGTCATCAATGACACCGTCACCGTCGTTGTCGATGCCGTCATTGGCCTGTGCGCCAAATTCCGGAAGGGCATACATCCAATTGGGACCGAAGATGTCTTCATCGATGACACCGTCGCCATCGTTGTCGATGCCGTCGGTCATCTTTTCCTCATCGAAGGCAATCCCATCGGCCCCAAGGAACTCCTGCATGTTGGTCAACCCATCGCCGTCCGGATCGAGATTCGTCTGGTCGATCTCAAGGACATCCAGATTCACCGACGGAATTCCACCATACGTGATCTCAAAGATGTCCCAGAACCCGTCCCCGTCCGTGTCAGGCATGAATGGGGAAGGCTCGGAGTAAATCACATCGTCCTTCTTATGCGAGAAATCGATCCCATCCGGATTGGTCGATTGCGTCGAAATCCCCTCCAGTTGAACCAGGATGCTGTTGTCCGCAGCAACCATCTCCGAACGTCCCGTGTAGAGGAAGAGATCCCCATCCACTGCAACCCGAGTGGGGTCACCTGTGGTCTCAGGCAAGACGTCGGGACCGAATGTCCTCACATTCGAACCACGCGCGTCCACGGCCTCAGCCAGTGTGGTCCAACCCCAGGTGATGGGCATCCCGTCGTACGCCAACTCGTCGTAGTCAGGATAACCATCCAGGTCGGTATCCTTGGAGGCCGGATCGAGATAGACCCCGCGATTGATCCAGAAGAGATACTCCTCCTCGTTAGTCAGCAGGTCGGCGTCATAATCGTCCCCACCGGTCTGTATAAACATGTCGCCGAATGCGGAGATCTCCCACTCGTCGCCGAGCTCATCGAAGTCACGATCGGCCTGAATGGTCCGAATCGTCACCTCAGAGGTCAGACCCACAAAAACATCCACTGCAACGGCCGGCGCAATCCGCCTGCCATCCATGGAGACCGAAATGGTATGTGGGCCGACACCAATCTGGCTGATCAAGGCAGGCGTTGTCTTGGAATGGACAATGCCGTCCACACGCACGACCGCCCCGGTGATGAGATCGCCATAGAGGTCGATCGCATTCACCTCGATCAGACCGCGCTGAGGATTCAAATCCCCTCCCGAGAAGCTCGCCACACCCATGAGCCCGGCCGGTACTTCAACCTCCCGTGGAGCGATCCAGCTCTCACCGTTGCGCACGAGAATCTTGTGCCTGCCACTCTCAACTCCGGTGAGGGTTGCCGGCGTGACACGGCCGGTCGGCCTGCCATTGACATAGATCTCCCAGCCGGACTGCCCCTCGGTCACCACGCGCAAGGAACCGCCCTTGATGCCGAGCTCCAGATCGACCGGCACCGTCTCCGCTTCGTGGAGGCGAACCTGCTTCGGGAGATAGTGCGTCAGGTCGCCGCTTGCGCCTTCGACCGTGAACTCATGCAACCCCGGAACCATATCGGTCACGATCCCGGTCGCCGGGAAGGTCCGATCCGTCGCCGGTGTGGAAACAGAGTCAAAGCCGGTTCCACCATCCCAGCTGGTGTAGACCTCTCCGTTGATAACGATCGTCCGGCCGCTGACCTCCGAGCGGTTGCGGTAGGTGCGCACCGCGGCATAGGCGCGCTCCTCGCCGTGCGGCAGGAAGAAGTCGATGTCGACCAGGGTCCCAGGCGTTGTCGGAATGCCAGTGGCACCATCAAAATGATCCGCCCCACCCGTGGTGGCGTCATACCATCGCGCCTTGTAGCCGGTGGCGTTCGCCTTGATGTAAACCGTCCCCGCAGGCACCCCGCGAATCGTGAATGTGCCGTCAGGACCCGTCACCGCCGCGCCGATCAACGTGCCGTCCACCCCCTTGATGTCGACCGCGGCACCCGGAATCGGGCGGCGAGTGAACTCGTCCCGGACAATGCCTTGGAAGTTGGCGCCCTCGAAGACTTCCACGTCGTCGATGTACCAGCCCTCCCACGCATTGTCGCGGGCATCGGTCGTGTCAAACAGGAAACGGACCTGGAAGGTCTCCGACGCGAAGACCGTCTGGTTACCCAGTTGAGCGGAAAGCAATCCCAGATCGATCACCTCGGTCCGCCAACCACCACTGTTTCCACTACGCCCTTGGCGGACGTCGATCCAGTTCACTCCATCAAGGGTGACCTGCACCTTGCCGAAGTCCTTGACCTCCTCGGTCTTGTAGAACTCCTTGAAGCGGATGAAGACATTGTCCGTCTTCCCGGTCACCACCATGGTTGGCGATACCAGGCCGTTGAGAATCCGCTGGCCCAGAACACGATAGGTGGCATCCGGATTCGCTCCGGTCGGGTCGTCCGCAAGCCGAAAACTGTGGCTCGGAGAATGCCCCGGGTTCAAAGCATCCGGTTCCACCCCGCGGACCGTGGTCAGGTGCCAGAGATCCGTGAGGAACGGAACCTGCGGCGTAACCGTGGTCCAGTCGTTCACATGGTCGCCTTCCATGTCATACACCGTCGGGCGGCCCGCCGTGTCCATGAAATAGGTAACCTCATCCTCCGGCGTCATGGGATCACGCCCCAGCGAGACCTCAAGGCCGTCCGGCACACCGTCACCGTCAGAGTCGCCAACCAACGGGTTCGTACCCAGGTCCCACTCCTCAAGATCCGTCAAGCCGTCTCCGTCTGAGTCCGCGGAGGTCGGATCGGTCCCATCATTGACCTCATCCCCGTCGCTGATGCCATCACGGTCCGTATCCGGATCGTTCGGGTTCGTCCCGAGGCTGTATTCTTCGCAGTTGTCCAACCCGTCGCCGTCCGGATCCAAATAGGTGTCCGAAGCATCGTTCGGATCCAACCCGTAGGCGAGCTCCCAGGTATCCGATATGTCGCAAGGATCGTCATCGCTGTTGGGCTTCACCGGGTTGGTGTCGTCGTTCGGATTCGGTGCCGGCGGGAAGTAGATCACGTACTGGCCGTCGGATCCGAGATACTCCTCGAGATTGGTCAGGCCATCACCGTCATAGTCCAACAACGCGTCGCTCGGGTCGTTGGGGTCGAGGAACTCGTCGCCCGTGTTCGGGATCCGATCCGGACCATACCACTCGTACCCATCATCAATCCCGTCACCATCACTGTCGGTGCTGCAAGGATCCGTGCTGTCGCCCGTGTCTCCAGGCTCGCCCGGGGCAATGCCGTCCTGACCCAAGAACTCCTCACGGTCCGGTACACCATCGCCATCGCGGTCGCCGACCGGGTCAATCGGAGTCCCTCTGCGGATCACCTGATTGCCCTCAATGGCACCATTCCCATCCTTGGCACGAACCCCAAAACAGTAGGTACGCCCGTTGACCAGTCCGGTGATCGTGATCGAAGTGCCATCCGTCTCCGCAACCGGTCGGTTGAAGACGTCACCCGGATCACACACGAAATCGGATTGGTCGTTGCCACAGGTGTCCCCGGTCTGGAGACCCTGGTAGATGACATACCGAATCGGAGGCGAGTCATCCGTCGCGGCATCCCAGCTCAAGACTACCTGCCCGTTGCCGCTGGCCACGTTTTTCAATCCGTTGAAGCTCGGCGGGATGACGTCTGCAACCAGGATCGCCGTGATCGGCTCACCAGCGACTCCGGTCACCGACTGCGTCAGCGCCGTGTCGTCCCAAACCACCACAGGACTGCCTATCTGGGTCAACGCCAACCGCGGGTTGAGCGTGTCCATCGATGCCCAGCTGAGGCCGCGCTCATCCGTTGAACCGGCGATGTCCACCCACGCCGTCCCATTCCAGGTGCGCATGTAGATGTCATCGTTGTCCCGCGCCTCACCCGGCAACCCCTCCGGACCCTCGTCCCAGACGATGACCGGCATGCCACTCGGTGTCACGGCGATGTCCGGCGTGATCGAGATGGCGTATGAATCGCTGACCCCACCGAGCGTGGCGGATCCGCCGAGACTGCTCCAGGCCGACCCGGTCCAGTACTTCATGTAGATGTTCCAGGTCACCCCTGTCGCCTGCTGCCAGGTCATGTAAATCCGGTCGTTCGGACCGATCGCAATCTTCGGGAAGCGCGCCTGAACGCTCGCCCCGGTGCCACTGACACCTGCACCGTAGCCGGAGGTGCCGAGGTTCTGCCAGGCAGCCCCGGACCAACGTTGGAGATAGACATCCCCCGCTGCTCCAGAAGTCCAGGCGACCGAAATTCGATTCGCAGAGTCGACGGCGACGTCCAAAGGCCCCCAAACCAAACCGGTCCGACTGATCCCCCCAGCATTCATCGAATGTCCAAGAGCGATCCATTGCGAGGTGGCAGGATCCCACCGCTTCACATAGACGTCCGCTGTGGTCCCGAGCTCGTTGTAGGCAATCCACGCAACGATGGGATTTCCTTGCTTGTCTACAGCCAGCGCAGGCTGCTCGACGCCATACTTCATCTTGCTGAGGCCGTCGAAATGCCCGGAATCGCCAAGCTCCTCCCAACGGCTCCCCGTCCAGCGCTTGAAGTAGATGTGACTCGGACCGCGAACCGCGTCCCCCGTCTCCTCCAACCAAGCCACCATCGGGTTGCCGGCGGAATCCAACGCCAAAGCCGCATCCGTGGAAGGGGTGAAGGTCTGACTGATCCCCGTCCCCTGACTCGATTGACCGTAGCTCGCCCAGCCGTGGTTTGCATGGTCCCACTCGTTCGGGAGTGCCGCCGGAACAAAGTCACTCGTCAGGCGACGGACGTAGATCTGGCTCGTGCCCATTTCGTCCAGTCCCTGGAATGCCACGACCGGAGAACCCTCCGGATTGACTTCGATCTCCGCGAGCTGGCCGTTCGTCGCACCCGCGCCGCGATTGTGGAACTCGGCCTGGTTGCTCTGCGAGAGCGAGATCGCCATCGCAAAGTCCTGATTCAATCCGCCGATGTCCGGACGCGCGTCGGCATTCACCTGCCGCGCAATCACACGAATGGTGTACTTGCCAGGCTCTGGGTCCTTGATGAACACGTTCTCAACGTTGTTGAGCGGGTCATAGAGTTGGGCCTGGAATTGTTCGTTTGTCGTGATCAGCATCGGCAGGGCATCGTTGAAATGCGTCCCCGGCGTGATGTAGTTGCCGACATAGGTATTGTTTGTGTTCGGCCCCAGAACAAACAGGTCGAGATTGTTGACCAGCGCCGGAGCCGCGCCCAACGTGGCAGGCGGATCCGTCCAGGCAATGGTGACCCGCAAAGGACCGGAGTTGGTCGAAACGTTGATCACCCGCTCGAACTCGTCCTGCGTGCCAAGCACTTGGTTGTCGTTCTGGTCGTAAAAGAAAAGATCGTTGTCCCGGCCAAAACCCTGCGGGCCTTCCGTGGCATTGACCAGATTCAACTCACCCCAACCCTGGTACATGATCGTGGCGAAGGGGCTCACATCGTAGAACCCGGCCAACGGCCGCGCGCCGTTGATCAAGAGCGCCTTGGCAAGCGCAGGGCTGATCCGGCGGCCGTAAGTGTCGCGGTAATACTGATACATGAGGGTGGATGCGCCCGCCGCCAAAGGACAGGCCATGCTCGTGCCTTCGAAGAAGGCGTAGGCATCCCCGGAATTGATGTTCCCGGCACGGTAATCGACCGCCAGTCCACCTGGTGCCCAGTAGACATCCGGATCCTCAAGCGTCTGAGCGGATTCCAGAGAAAGGACATAGACGCCCGGCGCCGTGATGTCCGGCTTCATACGACCGTCAAGCGTCGGGCCGCGGCTGCTGAAGCTCGCTACCTGCCTGAAATCATCCGCAGTGGTCGTGTCAAAGCCGAAGGATCGCAGATTGGTCGGGAATCGGACCTGCTCCGAGGCACCAATCGTGATCACGTTCTTGGAGGTCCCAGGAATTCCAATCGTTCGGGCGGCGCCGCCCAGACCGTTCTCCCCGCCGTTGCCCGAATTACCCGCACTGAAAAAGATGATCAACGGCTGCTCGCCACCCAACTCCTGCGAGGCGTCCCGCACCGCGGCATCCCATTCCTGTTCGTCAATCGTATAGGCGGCCGAGGCGGCGTCCATCCCCCAGCTGTGGGAGGACAACCTCGCATTCCACTTGGCGAAAATATCAAGCATCTCCTGGTTGGTGTGACTGTTGAAGTCCTCCACCATCACAAGGCGTGCAGCCGGTGCGACCCCGCGGAATTGAAACGGCTCATACGGTGGTGTCCCTGATCCGGGCGCCAAAACCACCGTGTTCGAACGAGCACCGTTGCCGAGGACCGACCCGGCCGTGTGCGTGCCGTGACCCTGGTGGTCGCCCGGGAGACCGTCCGTGGAAACGCCCGGCTTGTACGAGTAATACGTAATACGGGTGTTGTTTCCCGGATAACTGGTCGGCTGGTTGGGATTGACCGCGAAACCGCGATTCAAGTGGTCGACCCCCGTGTCTGTCATCCCGACGACGATGTCGGCACCATCCAACTCGGGGAAGGCGAACTGGAGGGCTTCCGCCCGCATCCGCCTGCGTCCCAGGTCATTGGCGGGCCTACGAATCGGCTCCCGCTCGATCCATTGCACACCGTCTAACGCCGCAACCTCACTCAGCTTGGCCGGATCCAATGCAATCCTCGCCATGTCAGAACCGGCAACCGATGCGATGCTCGATACCTCAGGGACCAACTCCTCCAAGGTCGCTAGGGAAGCCTCCCGACCCGATTGGTCAAAGAACTTCACCAGATATTTGCCCGTCCAGTCCTCGCCCACTCCGGCCAGGGCGGCGTCGGCCTGAAGTCCCTCGAGAATCCTCGGCTCCACCTTGAAGTACGGATGGAACGCGACCTCGGTCTGCACATAGTCGAGCGAATCCAGCTCCGCCCGCCGATAGTCCTCAAAACGTACAGCATAGGCGTTGTTCGGAATGTACCCCAGGACCTCGACTCCCGTTCGAATCAGCTCCTCGCGACGAGCATCGGTCATCGGACCACTCAGCTTGAGGATGCGTACCTGACTGTCATCCTTGCGCCACTGCTCCGGAATCTCCAACGCCCGCTCCGATGTGGTGTCAATCAGGGCATTGCCTAGCAGGATCGCATTGGGGTCGGTGACCCAGTCCCAGCCATTCTTCTCGGCGTTCGTCAGACGATGGGCCGATTCGGCGAGCGGGTTCGGACGCTGACTCGCAATCTGACGCAGCGCCTCCGCCACACCCGCTCCAGTGGCCTTCGAATCTTTGTCGGCATCCTGCTCGATCGGATTGCTGTAAAAAGGCTTCACGCCCGCAGCGACCTGCACGATGCGTGCCTCGCCCGTCGTCGGGTCCGGCAGCCATGACAGGGCGAGATTCTCCCCCGCCACCTGGCGCACGAGATCGCGAAGCGAACCCATCATCTCGACGGATTCCACCACGGTCTCGTCCGGGCGCGGCATGATCAGCTCGAACCCTGCCTCATCGGACAGAGCACGCAACAGCTGCGCACGCGAAACGTCTTCTGCTAGAAGATGATATGTCCCGTCTTCGCCACGTTCGAGCGCGACGGATCCGGCGGATGCCGGAACGGGGGCTCCCGATAGGAGCAAGAGCCCTCCGAACAGGACTGCCGCCACACCTAGAGGTCTAAATGTGGACATGATCTGAGTTAAGGATCGGGTTCGGCTCATAATTCCTTCCTGCCGGGACCAGTTTCCGCCCAGCCGGTCCTGATTTGGCTCCCTGTTGGGGCAAAAATCCATAGTGATCGAAATCGTTGTTTCCCGCAATAAAATCCTGTAGGGATGGTCACCCTAGTCGCGGCTTGCTAGCACGCCTCGCTGACCCGCGTCAAGGCCGTTTCCCCTGCCACCTGCTTGACCCATTCAGGCCAGACCGGATAGTGGTGTTGAAGTCAAAACATATACCTCCGGATCCAGTCGATTCCAAAAGCGCAAGAACTCTAATTCTAACGACACCGCCCATTGTGTCCTTACAGGACCGGAATACTCCAGGAAACTGCTATTATGTCGGACCAACCAACCAGCCGCAAACTCTGGGAGCTCAGTCAGCAAATCTTACCCGGTGGTGTCAACTCCCCTGTCCGCGCCTTCCGTGCGGTCGGCGGCCAACCTTTCTTCGTTCAACAGGCCCATGGCTCTCGAATCGAAGACGTGGACGGTCGCTCCTTCATCGACTACGTCATGTCCTGGGGACCGATGATTCTCGGCCATGCCTATCCTCCTGTCCTAAAAAAGATTGCTGAAACCCTGAAAAACGGTACCAGCTTCGGTATCCCCAATCCGCTGGAACTCCGATTGGCCCGCATGGTCTGCGACCTTGTGCCCTCCATCGAGATGGTGCGCATGGTCAACAGCGGGACCGAGGCCACCATGTCCGCCATCCGACTCGCCCGCGCCCTGACCGGCCGCAGCAAAGTTATCAAATGTATCGGCTGCTACCACGGACACGTCGATTCCCTCCTCGTTCAAGCCGGTAGTGGCGCGGCCACCCTCGGCACTCCCGACAGCGCAGGCATCCCGCCCTCCTTTGCACGGGAAACCATTCCTGTTCAATACAACGACTTGAGGGCTGTAGAACAGGCTTTTTCTGATTTTCCCCGCGAAATTGCCGCGATCATCATCGAGCCGGTCGTCGGAAATGCCGGTGTCATTCTTCCACAACCCGGGTACCTGGAAGCACTCCGCGCCATCACCCACAGCCATGGGGCACTCCTCATCTTTGACGAGGTCATGACCGGATTTCGCCTCGCCCCCGGGGGCGCCCAGGAACGGTTCGCTGTCACCCCCGACCTGACCTGCCTCGGCAAGATCATCGGCGGTGGATTGCCGGTCGGTGCCCTCGGCGGCCCCTCCGAATTGATGGCCCAACTCGCACCCTCCGGTCCGGTCTATCAGGCCGGTACCCTCTCCGGGAACCCCCTCGCTATGGCCGCAGGCATCGCCACCCTGGAGGCCCTCCAACAACCAGGCCTCTACCAACGCCTCGAAAACGCCACCCAGACCCTCGTCCAAGGCATCACCGAAGCCGCCCAGCAACACGGTATCCCCGTCTGCCCGCGGCAGATCGGCTCCATGTTCAGCATCTTCTTCACCGATCGTCAGGTCGTCGACTTCCCCTCCGCTGCAACCAGCGATACCGCCCGCTTTCAGCGCTACTTCCATTTCATGCTCGATCACGGCATCTATTTCGCACCCAGTCCCTACGAGGCAGGATTCCTTTCCCTCGCCCATACCGACGAAGACCTCCAAACCACCATCAAGGCCGCTCAAGCGTTCTTCGCCTCCGAAGCCGCAGCCCATCAAGGCAGCTAGAGCCCGTCCGAAAAGGCACGCTGGATCAGACGTCACCCGCATCGCCTCCAGGCAATGGTTGCCGATCCGTCCGATCATTGTCTGAATCGGGGTCGG
>CALLYA010000113.1 GCA_937875495.1 uncultured Verrucomicrobiota bacterium | reverse complement strand
CTTCAGGCGTCGCCTCCAGGCAACGGTTGCCGATCAGTCCGATCTGTCCGATCTGTCCGATCATGGTCTGAATCGAAATCGATTTCTGTTGCCGCCCAAACTTCGCCGCCGAGTTTGGTCAGTACCACAACAATAGAGTTGCGCTACCCGGTTTCTCGTGCCCAAATCCAATCCCGCGTCCTTTCGATACCGAGACCGATAGCGACCCCAACCCCGAGCTTGCTTTACCGCCCACCTTTTCAGACAGGCTCTGGTCAGGAATGTCTTGCCACAGAGGTCACCGAGAACACAGAGGCTTCCCATCTGTCCCCCCGGCTGTCTCATCGATGGCAAACGGATGTCTCTCTCTGTGAACTCTGTGCCCTCTGTGGCTCAATCCGGTCCGATAAGGCGCGCGCCTTCAGACGTCGCCTCCAGGCAAAGGTTGCCGATCCTGCTTCGCAATCTGCCTCTGACTACCCACTGGGCCGAAGGCCCCCTGCCCGATTTGAAAGCAGACGGATGGGCTCGCATACTGCATCATATCTTTCCGAATTCATTGAATGACCGCTACCGGGACGCCCCTCCAACCCCGAGGTGAGCGCAAGCGTGCTCGAGCGTCCCTGGATTTCCTCAATCAACCGCATCAGCCCCCAACGCAATGGATCTTCACCCATGATGGTTCGTTATAGGCCGTTCATAGTTGCGTTCCTGCTCCCTGTTTTGATCATCCTTGCCGTCCCGAATTCAGCGAGGGCGATCTATCAGCTTCCCTTTCCACTGCCTCCACAGGATTCCATTTACTGGAACCAGAAGACCCAATTGGCCTTGCGCAATGGGGATCTGCCCAATGCGTTGATCGCATTCGAGCACTACATCGATTCCCTGACCAGTCGGGATCTCCGGGACAAGATGACCTTTAACTGGCTTCTCAACTTGGTGCGGCGGGACCCACGCCAGACCGAAAAGCCCACGCTCGCCGACATCCGAGACCTGGTATCCAAACGCAAGGCCGAGCTGAACCCGGAAGAAGATAGAGACCGCATCTGGCGATACAATTATCTCCTTGCCCAAATTGCGGTCCTCGAAGGACGGACGGACGAGGCGGTAACACTCATGCTCCAGGCCATTGAGGGCTACCCCGACACTCGATATGCCGATCCAGGCCGCGAAAGTCTCCTGCCGGACATGTACAACATCGCCTCCCGTTGGCAGGCACCGGACAATATCAACAAGGCCCAAGACTTCATCTCCCAATCCTTCGCAACCGATCCGCGCTTCAACTACATTGAACTGACATTTTGGAAGCAATATTTTTTGCAGGTTGGTAACCCCGCTGCCTACATTCGCTTTCTGGAGCGGTTGCTCAGCGACTATCAGAAAAAGATGGAGGCACACCCTGAATTCCAAGACGAGCTGAAACATTACCACTACCAACTGCAATGGATCGTCAATAACGAGCGCCAGGAATTGCAGAAGGAAGAGTGGAACAAAAGTAGAATCAACCGCCTCCCCGTCAGCGCACCGCTTGGCGGCTGACCCCCCAGAAAACGCCGCTGCGTCCCCATCCGAAAAGAGCCTAGACCCAGCTCTAAAAGGACCCAACACCCCGCCCCACGCATGACAGAAACAATCGACCTCCAACAGCTCGCATCCCCGCTCTCCCCAAAATCCGGGGCCAAAACGCTTGACCAGATTTGGCCCATAGGGCTTGCCGTCTGCTTGGCTACCTCGAGACCCTCGGGCCTCGATATCAACAGTCCAATCCCATGCAACCTCACCCCCGATTGCATCGGCACCTATTGGGTAAGGCGTCTCGACATCCCGGATCATGTGCAGTGCACCTGCACCTACTGTGATTCCGAGGAAATCCTCATCAATTGGCGCGGCACCTGGTGGGACTTCCACAAAGAATTACTCCGCTCGCAGTTGGCAAGTGAGCATTCCGCAGTACCCGTCTCCAATACCTTGCTCAGTGTCCCGCAGTACCTCCAACTCTGTCAGGTCTGGTCCCTGCCACGCCAGCTCCTGCTCTCGCTGTACCGGGCGAAACGCGTGCGGAAACAGTACCAACTGCGACTTGCCCCGGGCGAACTTGCCGAGCTGGACGTGTTCATGAAGAATGAAGCCTCAGGCAAGTCTCTTCCATCCAGCACCCTCAAATTGCTGAACCGAATCAATGCCCGGACTCTTTCCGTTCAGAAACCAAATCAGCGCTCGCGCCAAACGGACTGACCTCCACCAATCGCCCATTATAGTCCCCCATGCGCACGCGTTCGACCGGAAGCGACTCACCGCCTGCAGCCGTGGCGCGGACCACTCGGACATACTCGTCCGTCCACCCCTGCCATCGACCGCCTTCGTCCCGACTCTCCCAGACCACACGGCGCACCATGCCGCGCTGGGCCTTCGCGAACCGCTCCCTAAACCGGGCGGAAAGCTCGCGCAATTCCTGGCTGCGCTCCTGTATGACCGCCTTAGGCAACAGGTCGCCCGCACGCTCCGCCGCCGTCCCCGGACGCAGGGAAAACGGGAATACATGGAGATAGGTGAACGGTAGATCCTTCAACAGCGCCACCGTCTCACCGTGCTCCTTCGCCGTCTCCCCCGGGAACCCAACCATCACGTCCGTCCCCAATCCACCCTCAGGCGCCAGTTCCGCAAATCGCTCCACAAACCTCCGGTATTCCGAGGCTGTATACTTCCTTCGCATGCGCTGCAAGACCCCGTCAGAGCCGCTCTGCAACGGCAGATGAAGATAGCGGCAGAGCCGCGGACTCGCATGCATCAGTTCCAATACCCCGTCCGCTACCGTCGTGGGCTCGATGGAGCTGATCCGCAGGCGCGCCAATCCGTCCAATTCCGAAACCGCCCGCACAACCGCTAGAAAATCACGCTCTCCGTCCCAATACGTTCCGATGTTCACCCCGGTCAGCACCAATTCCCGGTGCCCATGCTCAATCAATGCCCTGGATTCCCGAAGAATATCCTCAAATCGGCGGCTCCGCGGCCCTCCACGCGCCCGAGGGATGATGCAAAACGAACAGACAAACCCACAACCGTCCTGAACCTTCACGTTCGCACGCGTCACGTCCTGGAAGTCACCCGTTACCGGAATCGAAAACAGCTCCCGCGATATCCGCCGGGTGTGCAAGACCGTCGGCCTCTCAGGCCGTGGCCCCGTCAGATGGGAAAAAACATCGAATTTGTGCTCCGTTCCGGCCACGATCTCCACACCGGGTATCGAGGCAAGCAATTCCGGTGCCACCTGCACATAGCAGCCCACAACCCCCACTCGCGCCTCCGGACTCGTCCGAACCGCCTTGCGAATCGTCTGCCGACACTTGGACTCGCTCTCCAAGGTAACCGTGCAGGTGTTGATCACAACAACGTCCGCCGGCGTCCCAAAAGGAACTATTTCATACCCAGCCTCGACAAACATCTCTCGAAGGACCGCTGTTTCGGCCTGATTCAAGCGACATCCAATCGTCTGAAACGCTGCCCGCTTTCCCGCCATGTCTGACCTCTGGCCTCTGATCGCCAACCTATCCAGTCCTGATTTCAAGTCGCCACTCATTCCTCCTTTTCTACCACAAAAGCCGAAAAAGCACGAAACTCGACCGATTCGATGACCTCAAGTACCAACCTCTACCCGAATCCACCGCCGAGCTCAGCCTTCCGCGTTCCATTTCCGGCGGACCGACATAAAGGCGAGTCCAAGCAGCAACAGACCACCCAGGCAGGAAACCGCGCCAAAAAGCGGAGGATAATGCGCCTCATACCACTGCAGGCTCAGATCCATCCTGCCGAAAGCAGCGACAGCACCATGAAACAAGCTTGCACCATGCTTCCCACTCAGCCCATCCGCCCCCCAAATCCCTAATACGACGTAAACCCCCATCAGCCCCTTCGTCTGAACCACGCTCGAGACACCACCCCAGACACTCAGCCCCACCACAAAAACATACGCCCCCAACAAATAGATCAGGGCTGATGAGACCATCAGCTCCGCATCATTCACCAACCCCTGCGCAATGCCTACCTCCAGGGCGATCAACAGCAGCCCCACCAACACCCCCCATTGGAGCACACCCCACAGAAACGCCCCCGCTAATCTCGCCCTGAAATAGGAACCGACCGTGCCGCCGCTCATCTTGAGCCGGTCCCAAAGTCCGCTTCCCACGTCCCCGGCAAACAGCCCGACGATCCGCACCGGCAAGACCAACAAAATCAATACGAATACCATCCGGATCAAGTCCCCAGCCTCGAGCACACCTGTGGGTGACCGTAAACTGCAAACCCCAACGCCCATCCCAAAGAGCCCCACAACAAAGGCACAATCCAAGATCCATCGTCCCCTCGAATTCCACCCGAGGCCAACCCAGGCCACCGAATAACGACTGCGCACTACCAAAGGTTCCTCCCCCGCCCAGGCTCCCTTGTCGAAGCGCATGCCGTAGCGAATCGTAACAACCGCCCCACTTACCACGACCATGCAGATGATCAACGCTGCGAAACGGTAGAAACCACCGCCCCCTGCCACATCCGCATGCACTGCCTGCAACGCACCCATCGGGCAGATCCAGCTGCTTCGCCATCGGGTCGGACCCGGGGACGCCCACAAGCCCTGAAGCCAGGGTATGTTCCACATCAACACACCGAATAATGCACCAACAACGGCATGATCCGATCGCCGCCAAAGCGAACCGTTCAAAAATCCCAAAGCCAGCCCACCCAGTACCGATAAAGTCAGCACGAGATAGACCAAGACGATCTCCCCAGGTTGAATCGCACCCGCGAGTGTCAGTATTGACGCAGCAGGTAGCGTTGTCAGTGTCATGAAAAATACCGCACTCATGGAGGCACAGGCCCTCGGGACCAGGACTCCAGTCACACCCACCCCACTCATTCGCAGGAAATCGACCCGCGCCCGATCCCGCTCCGAGGCCAGGATCGCTGCGCCGTACCCCGCGGCAACCAACAGCAAAAGCCCAAGCAAAACCGTACTCGCCAGCCAGAACAGGGACCGACCCTTCAAGACCTCCGCACTGCTGAGTTGGGGTTGCGGCCAAAAAAACAGGATCACAGAGGCATAGGCCAGCCCGCCTGCCAGGGTCAGCCAGAACAACCTATGGCTCTTGAGGGCGAGCCGGAGTTCCAGAAACCACATGGGACTCGTCGTCCAACCCGCACTCACCCTGTGCCTCCAGATTCCAGCATCGTTTTTAAATAGAATCGCTCCAGTGATGGGCGCCTTCTATGGCAGTAGATCACCCGAACGCCTTCGCGGATCAGTCCAGCTAAGGCCGCCTCGATCTCCTGTTCCTCAATTCCACCCGAATACTCGAGCGAGCGCCCCTTCCGAACTGCTTCCCACCCTAGCACCGCCGCCCGTCCACTCAACCACTCCTCCGCCCGTAACGCCTGCGCCTCGTCCGAAAAGACCAGTTCCAAGCGGGCATGTTGGTCCAGCGTATCCAACAAACTACCGATCGCGCCCGATGCGACAACCCGGCCCCTGGACAGCACCAGCACCGAATCGCACACCTCGTCCAGCTCGGAAAGCACATGGGATGCAATAAATATCGTCTTGCCCATCCGTCGCAAGACCTTCAATAGCTCCCGTAGCTCCACTCTCGCAATCGGGTCCAGACCCGATGCGGGTTCGTCCAACAACAATACCTCCGGATCGTGCACCAGGGTGCAAGCCAAAGCCAAACGCTGACGGTCACCGCGAGAAAGCCTGCCGATCAACCAATCCGCCATCGGTGCGAGATCGGTCAGATCCAATGTATCACGTACGACCGTTCGTCGACGCCCCTGATTCAAACGATACATGGCCGCACCGTAGTCCAGGAACTCCGCTACCGTCATTTCATCATTCAAATACGGCGCGTCCGCCATATACCCGATTCGAGGCCGAAGCGTCCGCACATCAGCCCGCTCAACCGCCTCCCCCAACACGGACACCGCCCCCGCGTCCGGCCGCAGAAGCGTCGCCAAAATCCGCATGCTCGTCGTCTTCCCCGCCCCATTCGGGCCGATGTATCCAACGATCTCACCCGCGCGCACCTCGAAACTGCAGTCGTCAAGCGCCAAGGCATCCCCAAACCGCTTCACCACATTGCAAAAGCGTAAAGCCATCGGCTCAGTATCACTGCTCCGCATACACACCTACCGTTCGCATCCGGAATTCCCGGATTCGCCATGAATGCTCGTGACCCGCGGGTGCATGGACCTTCAATTCCAAGACCAGAGATTCAGGCTGGTCCTCAACGGCAAGGCCCCTCCAGTCCCACTGCAAGTGATGCAAACTCATCCTGTGCGGCACCATATCATGCGTCGGCGGAATCGACCCACCCATATACGGCACCCGCTCGTCCAGCGGGCGAAAGGGGTAGTCAACGGTGCGACATGCCCATACCTTCCCGAACTTCTCCGAGATCAATCGCCCTTCAAGCCCCCACGGACCTTCGGTACGCCCCGCGCCCATCCCGACGCCCCAATGAATCGCGCATAAAACCCCGCCGGCCAGAACACCCCATCGACCCGCGGGCAGGATCCGCTCGAGCGGAACCCGCCAATGCCCGCGCTCCACCTCAAATTCAGCGTTCAGTTCCCCTTCCGCACAAAAAACCTCGTCCGGTAGCGGGGCAATCCACAAATCATAAAAAGAGGCCGATTCCGAGTCGCTTCGATCCCGTCCCAGCACGTCATCCGGGAAACCGGTCGGATTCGCCACCGCTACCCAATCCCCACCGCCGGATATGAGCAGCCGTTGCAACTGCATCAGCCACTCGCCTTGCACCCATTGCGCCCTGAGCCGCTGATCCCGATCATAGGACGGAGCCTGAAGGACCAGATCATGTCGATTCCAGCGCCCCCGAGTCACCACTGAGGAACTTTCCGGATTCATCCAAGCCAGCTGCTCCAAACTCCAACCGCCCCCTGCATCCATCCCCGTCATTGGGAACCGCCCTCCACGCCCCGCCAAGAGCCACCCGTTCGCCGCCCGATCAGGCAGGTCCCACACCAGCCGCCGCTGGATACGATCCCACTTCGGGAACGTCGGCGCGGATTCCTCTCTCTCCATGCGTGATAGATGCAACCGCTGCAACGCACCTGCACTCATCGCAAACGACATCCGTGTCTTGTCACCCGCCCATTGAACCTCTCCGCCTTGGGTTGCCGCCCCCTGCGATCTCATCGTCCATTGCCCGGTTTGCTCCCAATCCAAACGCCTCGGGATTGATGATAATAACCCCATCGCCATCCATTGCCGACTGCCACGCACCCCCGCCCAACGCATCCTCACCCCCAGGCCGGAGACGCCCAGTTCCCGACCGCCACGCCCACCACCCGCCACAAAGAGACCGCCCGCGAAGAACAGGCCGAATAGCAGCAACCAGCTCCAAGCCTTCAGCGATGATCCGCGTTTGAATAGGAAATAGGCCGCACCCCCCATCCCGAAGACCAAATTCATAACCAGCAGAAATCCGATCACCAATCGGCTCGGAATGCGGATCCCAGACAAGTGCCGGACAGGGTCAATTCCCCGCTCATCCTCCCATTCCCGCAAGACCTCAGGCAGATTCCAAAACCCACTCTCATCCATGCGTGGGCTCAGCTCCAACAGCGGCCCGCGGAGCCAGTCGAAGCCTTCGCCCTCAGCGCTATCCTCTGCCGACATGATCACCAGTCGCCCCAATCCCACCTCGGCCTCCCAGGCCGCATGCCCACCAAGGGCGGCCCGCCGCCACTCCCAACGCTGAAGCAGTGCAGGTATGCCTGCACCGCTCCACCAGCCGGATTGCTCCAGCCGCCCATACAACTCCTGCGCGTCGCCCATCAATAACAACACCCCGCCCATCGCAAGGTACTGCTCCAGCCCAAGGAGTTGATCGGCCAACAATCGCTCCCAAGGGAAATTCCACCCGATCATCACCGAGACAGCGGCGTATCCCCAGGAATACCTCGGCAACTCCGCCACACTCACGCGCGCCAAAGGCCTGCCCAGCGTCGCCTCTACAGCCAAATCCAGTGCTGTAAGGTCGCTGATGCCAACCAGCATCCGGCCGGAAACAGGATAGCGGCGCCCGGAGAACGCCTCATCCCATAGAACCGCCCCGTCCGCTTCACGCCTCAGCTCTATTCGAAATTCACCCGAGGCGCCCATGACCAGAGGCAGCTCCACAAGCAGGTCCGAGCGCCCACGAATGTCCAGGGCCTGGGAGTGGACCGGTCCATGCAAAAGACCACCGAGCCCCACTGCACTCGCAGTTAACAGCACTGGCCCATAGTCATCCGCATCATCGGTCCGAATCGTCACTCGAACCGCAGTCTCCACCCCCTCCAGATACCATCCCTCAAAGCCGACTTCAGCCGAAAGTACCATACCCCGACAGGTCGCCAGGCTCCCAACCCAAACACTTCCCAGTGCCACCCCCAAAAGGCATAGTCGCCCCAACCAACCCAGTCGTACCCACCGCGATCGATATCCAACCTCTTCAGGCAACATTCCCATGGCATCCCTGAATTCCACTCTCTGCCCCAAGCCCAATGAACTTCCGCTAATCTCCCTCATCCCTTCCCCATCAACAAGCCGGACCTGCTCGCCCGCCCAGCCATGGCCACATCTTTCAAAGACCGGAAAATTCAGAGAATCTCGCCCTTCAAGTTGACACATTTACCAGGTTTGGCTAAGGTCTGCCCATTGCTTAAGGCGGTGTTCATCCGCCCAAGGTGGTCAGGTAGCTCAGATGGTAGAGCAGCGGACTGAAAATCCGCGTGTCGGCGGTTCGATCCCGCCCCTGACCACCACTTTTTTTGCCCAAAAAAGCCATATAAAGGGAAGGCGAAGATTGGGTGCCCAGCACTCTAGCCTGCCTAGCTTGAGGGTATCCGAAAAGTCATGCTCCTTAAGGCGTCACCACCCGACAATGGTTACTGATCAGTCAGATCATTGTATAAATCGGGTTCGGGGTCGGGGTCGGGGTCGGTATCGGAATCGATTCCTGCGCTGTATGGCACCTGGCCCTCCTTCACCGCTCAAACTTAGCTGCCAAGTTGGGTGTGGGAAGGTGAAAGGGAACTTGGAAGACACGAAGGGCAGAATTGGGTGCACAGCGCTCTCGCTGGATAGGCAGGCTCGATTCCCTCGATTCCCTCGATTCCCTCGATTTCCTCCCTTCCCCCCTTCTCCCCTTCCCCGCGTCCCCGCGTCCCTATCCCCCTCCGGTAATCTGCGGAAATCTGCGTAATCTGCGGACAAAAAAAAAGCGGACCCGCCCTCATCGGCGGATCCGCTTTTGCAAATAATTCCCGGCAACGAGCTACTCTCCCAGGGCCTATCGCCCAAGTACCATC
>CALLYA010000112.1 GCA_937875495.1 uncultured Verrucomicrobiota bacterium | reverse complement strand
GGTCGTCCGAAAAGGTCCATGACAAAGCAAGATCGGGGTCGGGGTCGCTATCGGTCTCGGTATCGAAGGGGCGCGGGATGGGATTCGGACACGAGAAACCGGGAAGCGCAACCGTATTGTTGCGGTGCTGACAAAACTCGGCAGCGAAGTTTGAGCGGTGCTCAGAGGGCCAGGCGCCAACCAGAACAGGAATCGATTTCGATTGGACTGATCGGACTGATCGGACTGATCGAATTGATCGGCCACCATTGCCTGAAGGAGCGGGGCTTTTCGGACGGGCATCGCGGTTAGGCTGTTATTGCTGCAGTATGTCTGGTGATGACGGTTGATCGGCCTGTGCGGCATGTTCGGCGGCCACCAGCTCAATGATCTGGGCGACGATTTCATCGGTCGCCTCGAAGGCGTCGAGGCCTTGATTGACGCAGACCAGGATGGCGAGGTCGCGGTTGGGGGCGATCCATGCGTTGGAGAAGTACATGGTATTACTGCCGGTGTGGTTGTAAGCGGTACCACCAGCCCAGTCGCGTTCGAGCGGGACCCAGCCCAGGCTGTATTCGCCTTCAAAGTGCCGCGATTGGATTGCCTGATAGCTCTCGGGACTCAGCAAACCTTCTTTGCCTTGGAAACCACGGAGCTGGTCGAGGACGAAGCGCGACCAATCCTGGAGGGTGCAATGGACGGTCCCTGCCGGCCCGAGCACGGGTGCGTTGTCTGCGGTGGGGCCGTTGAGTTCGATGGGGCTGCCGCCGGAGAGGTGGCCCCACGGCTGATCGATGCGGCCGGGCGACCCGATGCCGCCGAAGCCGGCGGAGTTCATTCCGAGGGGTTGAAAAAGCATGGATCGCATCAGGTCTTCCCAGCTCTTACCGGTCTTAGATTCGAGCATGGCTCCGAGCACGACGTACCCCAGGTTGCTGTATTGGGCAGTGGAGCCTGGTTGGAATTCGGGCTCGGTTTGGAGTGCGCGGCGGGCTGCCTCGCGTCGCTGGGCGCGACGGGGGGCGGCGGGAAGGATGTCATGCCAGGGGAGATTGGACGGAAAGCCTGCTCGGTGTGTGAGCAATTGGGTAACGGTCACCGACTCGAGGTCGGGGTGGATAGAGATGGCCCATTCATTTTGGCTCATGATCTCTCCGACCCGGGTCTGCCAATCCAAAAGCCCTTTTTCCACCATGAGCGCGGTGAGCGTGGCGGTCATCGCCTTGGTATTGGATCCGATATGCCACAGGTCCTTGAGCGTCGCCGGGACATCGGATCCGCGTTTACGCACGCCGGCGACCCCGATTTTTTGGATACCGTCGCTGGTGATCCATGCGGCGGCAGCGGCGGGGAGGTTATGCTTCTGGAGGATGGGGACAAGGGTCTGGACGATTTCGGGATCGCCTTCGGAGGGTAGTGTTGGAGAGGAGGCTTGGGGGGGCGGAGGAAGGGTCGAAGGGTCTGGGGCCTGCGCCTGAAGGCGTGCCACGAAGCCGTTCGGCATCATGACCAGGAGTGTGAGGCCGAGTCCGAGGGTCCACAAAAGGGCCCTGGAGGGCTTGCGGTCATGTTGCCGGTTGTGAGAGGTGTTCATCATAGCGTCGAATCTACAGCGAAAGAGGGGGAGATGGAAATGGATTATGTGGACGTGGTATTAAGGCTTCCGCTGGAAGACGGCGCCTGCGACATCCTGAAGAAGGCTTTGGACATCAAGCGCTGGAGCACCAGTGCGCTGAGTTCCGCGAGTGGGGTGGAATGGGCACGGATCGAGCGGATCCTGGCGATGGGCGACCCCACACCGGAGGAGCTTGCCGGCTTAGCGGGTACGTTGGGGCTGCGGATCGAGCCGCTGCTGGCGATTCAGGCGGGTTGGCGGCCGGGTCCGAGGACGTTGCCCTGGCTGGGCATTTGTGGATTTGCGACCCCTTTTTTGGATTGGACTGTGAATTCCTTTGTCGTCTGGGATCCAGACGAGGGTACTGCCGGGGTAGTGGACACGGGGACTGACGCCTCTCCGATGTTGGAATTCCTTGAAGCGCGCGGGTTAGGGGTCAGCCACATCTTCCTGACGCATGGCCATAGCGACCACGTTTCCCGCCTGCAAGCGGTTCGGGAGCGTTATCCGAACGCGGAGGTTTGGCATGGCGTGGAGGAGCAGGTGCTCTGCACGGACGGTCGGGTGGTTCGGGCTGGTATGGAGGCGGCGATCGGCCGGATTCGCGTGCGGGTATTGGAGACGCCTGGTCACACTCCTGGCAGCCTGACCTTTTGGGCGAGCGGGTGGCCGGAGGAATCGGCGGGAGTTGCCTTTGTAGGGGACCTCGTCTTCGCGGGATCGATTGGGCGGCCGAGTCACTCTTATGAGCTGTTGCAGCAATCGCTTCACGAGGGCATTTTGCGTTTGCCAGGCGAGACTCTGCTCGGTTGTGGGCATGGTCCTTACACGACGGTTGCGGAGGAACTCGAGGGCAATCCGGTGGTGAATGCGCTGCTTTGACGCTGTTTGTTTTCTATGAACCGAGCGAAAGGTCACTGGATCCGGATGGGGAGGACTCCCGCAGAGGGCGCAGGGGGGCGGGAGGTTTGCTTGAGGTCTTCCGAAAAGGTCCATGGCGAAGCAAGATCGGGGTCGGGGTCGGTATCGGTATCGGTATCGAAGGGACAGGTGCCATACAGCA
>CALLYA010000111.1 GCA_937875495.1 uncultured Verrucomicrobiota bacterium | reverse complement strand
ATGCCCTCCAGGGGCATCAGGCTTCCGGCCGGGGCCCTCCCCGGCCGGAACCCCATTGCAACCGTTCTCAATCACACCACCACCTGACCACTTACCCGCGCCACCCCCATTGTTGCCATTTGAACCCAAACACTCCGCCTTACCGCCAGCCCACGTGAACCCACCTCCCACCATCAGCAAGCCAAACGTCCGCTGGCCTGTTGCCACTCCCCACCCACAGCAGACCTCCGACCTCCTGCCTGAGGCCCTCGCCTCAGGCTTTCGGCCCCCAGGCCGAAACCGACCTCCGACCTCGCCTGATGCCCTCCAGGGGCATCAGGCTTCCGGCCGGGGCCCTCCCCGGCCGGAACCCCAGCCCCAAACGTCCTCATCCACTTTGCCATCAACCGACCTCCGACCTCCCGCCTGAGGCCCCCGTGGCCTCAGGCATCCAGCCGCCGGCGAAGCAAAAAGATTGATCCGTTCGGGTGTCTCCGGCAGACTGCTGGACAATCATTCTCGGAAGACCCACCGGGCGCCACCATCTGAAAATTCTCGGATAGGAAAGGATTCCCCACATGAAACATTCGATTTCCCGACGTGATTTCCTTCGCACCGGCCTGGTCGCCACCGCCGGCGCCGCAATCGCCTCGCCCTTGATCACGCAACGCGCCCACGGCGCCAACGACACCATCGGCATCGGGATCCTCGGCATGGGCTGGCGCGGTGGCGACCTCGCCAAGAGCATACAACGCCACGAGAAAACCCAGATCGTGGCCGTCGCCGATCCCGACAAGAACAACGCCGCCAAGGCGGCACAGTTCGAAGGCGCCAAGGCCTACGCCGACCTTCGTGAGCTGCTCGACGACCCGCGCGTCGACGTCGTCTTCGTCTCCACATGCAATCACTGGCACTGCCTGGCCTCCATCCTCGCTATGCAGGCCGGCAAAGATGTCTATGTCGAAAAACCACTCTCCCACACGCAATGGGAGGGGCGCCAGGTGGTCAATGCAGCACGCAAATACAACCGCGTCTGCCAGCTCGGAACCCAACAGCGATCCGATCTCGGACTCCAAAACGCGGCCAAGACGTTCCTCCACGAGGAGAAGCAGCTCGGCCGCATTCTCTACGTCCAGGCCAACCGCCTCGGCGTTCGGGAGCCGATCGGTAAACGCGACACCCCACTCCCCATCCCCGAGGAGGTCGATTACAACCTCTGGCTCGGCCCCGCCGCGGATCAGCCGTTGTATCGGGATAAGTTCCACTACGACTGGCATTGGAATTTCAACACCGGCAACGGCGAGATGGGCAATTGGGGGACGCATATCCTCGATGATATCCGCAATGTCTGCTACCGCGATTCCGTGATGCTGCCCAAGCGCATCTTGGTCGCCGGCGGACGGGCGGCATGGAACGACGCGGGCAATACCCCGAACGTCCACTTCGCCTTCTTCGATACCGGCAGCTTCCCCACCATTCTCGCCCTCTCCAACATGACCGCCTCACCCACCGACAAGAAGGACTGGTCGGTTCCCGGTGCACGCTCGTTCTCGGGTCCGGGTAGCGGATATGTCGTGGCCTGCGAAGGCGGGTACTACCTCGGTCAACGCGGTTCCGGCAAGGCGATCGATCTCGACGGCAAGGAGATCGCCAAGTTCCCCGGCGCCGATCACATGCACATGCATGTCGGCAACTTCTTCGAGGCGGTTCGCAATCGAACACCGCAGAGCCTCAACGCCGAGATCGAACAGGGGCACGCCTCCTCCGGTTGGTGCAATCTCGCCAATATCGGGTTCCAGGTCGGCCGCCCTTACTCCCGCGCCGAGGCGGAATCGATCGCTCCCGATCTCGAGCAGTGGAGCGCCATCCTGGGAGACATGGAGAAACACCTCGCCGCATTCGGCGTCTCGGTCGAGGGGCCGGAGATGCGGATGAGCCCGATCCTCCACCACAACGAACAGTCCGAGCGCTTCGTCGGCAACTACGCCGATGCCGCCAACGCCTTCTTGAAACGCCAGTACAGGGAGCCGTTCGTCGTCCCCGAAATCATCCTAGACTAAAGTTTCTCGAAACGGCACGCTTCTTCAGGCGTAGCCTCCAGGCAATGGTTGCCGATCAGTCAGATCATTGTCTGAATCGGTGTCGGACCCGGAATCGGGATCGATTCCTGTTCTGTATGGCATCGCTCAAACCTCACTTCCGAATCCTGGCAATGCCGCAACAATACGGTTTCGCCTCCAGGTTTCTCCTGTCCGAATCCCAGCCCGCGGCCTTTCGATGGCGAGCCCGATCTTGCTTCGCCATCTAACTTTTCGGACAGCCTCTAGACTAACCCCAAATCCAGAGCCCGCTCTCCCATCTCTTTTCAGGCACGCTCCAATCATAGAGAACCACCGGAGGGGAGCCGGGAATCATCGAACTCTGACCACCAGCCTGAGGCCCGCGGGCCTCAGGCTCAGGCTTTCTACTATGAATCAGTCCAAACTCTTCCTCTGGTCCATCACAGCCGCGCTGGCCGGGTTTCTCTTCGGGTTCGACACCATCGTGATCTCGGGGGCGGAGCAGGCATTTCAAAAGCTGTGGCAGCTCAATGAGTTCTGGCACGGACTCGCCACCGGCATGGCCCTGTGGGGCACCGTGATCGGTGCCATCTTCGGCGGATACCCCGCCTCGAAGTTCGGACGGCGCAGGACCCTGATCTTTATCGGGCTCCTCTATTTTGTCTCGGCGGTCGGCTCCGCCCTGGCGCCCGAGGTCCTCAGCTTCATGTTCGCCCGCTTCATCGGTGGGTTGGGCGTCGGTGCGGCCACCGTCGCAGCCCCAATGTTCATCTCGGAAATCGCCCCGCCGGGAGCCCGAGGCAAGCTCGCCGGGATGTTCCAGTTCAATATCGTTCTCGGTATCCTGATCGCCCTGGTCTCCAACACCGTTTGCGGCAATCTCATGGAAGCCGATTCCGCTTGGCGCTGGATGCTCGGGATCGAAGCCATCCCCGCCTTTATCTATACGGTCATGACCTTCGTCCTCCCCGAGAGCCCGCGCTGGTTGATCACCCATGCCGGCAGGGTCGAGGAGGGTGCCGAGGTATTCCGCCAAATCAATCCCAGCGCGTCCGAAGCGGAAATCCAAAAGCTCGTCAAGGAAATCCAAGCATCCCGGTCAGACACCTCCAAACCCTCGCCGTTTTGGTCCGCCCGGCTCAGATTCCCGATCCTTCTGGCCTTCCTCATCGCCTTCTTCAACCAGTTTTCCGGGATCAATATCGTCTTTTACTTCGCACCGCGCTTGCTCGGCCTGGCCGGACTCCAGAATCCATTGCTCGCAGCGGTCGCTCTCGGCGTGACCAACCTCGTCTTCACCTTCGTCGGACTCTGGCTCATCGATCGACTCGGCCGGCGCTCCCTGCTCTATATCGGCTCGTTCGGGTACATCCTCTCCCTGGGCATCTGCGCCTGGGCCTTTTTCTCCACACCGACCCTCAAGATCGCATCCGCCGCCAAAGACCTCGGGGACACCGCGGCCCTGCTAACCCAGGTCGAGCAGGGAGAACGCTATATCGCCGAGGCGGACCGCTTGAAGCTGGAGGATCAGTTCGCCGTTCAGAAGTCCGACCTGAACGCGATCACCGCCGCCGATTGGTACGAGGGCGACGCGATCTCCCTCTCCGACGCCGCCCGCCCGGAAGAGGCGGCCCAGGCCGCGATTGCTTGCCAAGAAGAGGCATCCAAACTCCTCGGCTCGACCGGACTCATCGTGCTCGTCTGCCTGATCGTCTTCATCGCGGCCCACGCAATCGGTCAGGGCACCGTCATCTGGGTCTTCATCTCCGAGATCTTCCCGAATGAACATCGCGCGGCCGGTCAGGCGCTCGGCAGCTCCACACACTGGATCTGCGCAGCCCTGATCACCACCGCCTTCCCCGCCATCATCAGCACATTCGAACCGGGCGTCCTCTTCGCATTCCTCTGCGGCATGATGTGCCTGCACCTGCTCTGGGTGAAACTGATGGTGCCGGAGACCAAAGGCGTCTCCCTGGAAGACATGCAGGAAAAACTCGGCATCGCCCCCGCCCCCAAGGCGTAAGGCCGATCCGACCATCGCCGGGTTGCGTTTCACCTGCCCGGCACCTATGCTGAAACTTAATATCCCTGTCCACTTTCAGGGGTGAGGCCGGGATGGTCGCCGAGCGCGCCAGCCCCTGAAACAGGTGCATCCGGCAGGCCATCCGCATACCGAGAGAAGCGGAATTGGAATCTCGCCTTTTAGGGAACGCTCACCATGAATCTCAGAGACACCAGAACCATTGTTCTCAATCAAGGCACACCCTCCGAGAAGCGAGAGGAGATTCGCCGTTACTTCCACGCCACGTTCGATCTCGACGAAAAGCTGTACGAACTCCTCGCCTCCAAGGAGGCGTTCTACCTGCGCCCGGAACCGCTTCGGCATCCGCTCATCTTCTACTTCGGCCATACCGCATCCTTCTTCATCAATAAACTGATCGTCGCCGGCATCCGCACCCAACGCATCAACCCGCGCTTCGAATCGATGTTCGCGATCGGCGTCGACGAGATGTCCTGGGACGACCTCAATCCCGATCACTACGACTGGCCGACCGTGGACGAGGTCAAGGCCTACCGCGATGAGGTCCGCGCAGTCGTCGACCAGACCATCAGCGAGCTCACGTTGACGATGCCGATCCGCTGGGATAACCCATTCTGGGTCGTTATGATGGGGATCGAACATCAGCGGATCCATATCGAAACCTCATCCGTCATCATCCGGCGCATGCCGATCGATCAGCTCCGTCCCCTCCCCCTCTGGACGCCCTGTACCGAGACCGGTGCCCCCCCGGAAAATGAACTCGTCCCCGTCGCCGGCGGGAAGGTCATTCTCGGCAAATCCAAGGATCATCCGCTCTACGGATGGGATAACGAGTTCGGCCGCCAGGAGAACGAGGTCTGGGATTTCGCCGCAAGCCGATACCTCGTCTCGAACCACGAGTTCCTTGGCTTCGTTCAGGACCGGGGATACGAACAGGAGGAGCTATGGACCCGCGAGGGCTGGAACTGGGTCCAGTACACAAAAGCCCGTCACCCGCTCTTCTGGATCCCAGCCGGTGAGGACTACCGCTACCGCGCGCTCGCCCAGATCATCGACATGCCATGGGATTGGCCGGTCGATGTCAACTACCTGGAGGCAAAGGCGTTCTGCAACTGGATGGCAGAGCGGACCGGTCAGCCGATCCGGCTGCCGACCGAGGCGGAGTGGTACCGCCTGCACCAGCTCCATAACATCCCCGATCAGCCCGACTGGGATCGAGCCCCCGGCAACATCAACCTCGAACACTGGGCTTCCTCTTGCCCGGTGAATCGGTTCCGGTTCGGCGAGTTCTTCGACCTTATCGGCAATGTATGGCAGTGGACCGAATCCACCATCACCGGATTCAACGGTTTCGAGGTCCACCCGTTTTATGACGACTTCTCCACGCCAACCTTCGATACCCGCCACAACCTGATCAAAGGCGGCTCATGGATCTCGACCGGCAACGAGGCGACGATCCATTCGCGCTACGCCTTCCGCCGTCACTTCTTCCAACACGCCGGCCTGCGATACGTCGCCTCCCAACAACAGGTCGTCCTGCCGGAGGTGATGTACGAGACCGACACGGCCGTCTCTCAGTATTGCGACTTCCAATACGGGGAGTCCTATTTCGGTGTGCCCAACTATGCCGTGCGGTGCGCGGAGATCTGCCGTCACCTCACCCAGGCACGCCCCCGCCGTAAAGCGCTCGATCTCGGCTGCGCCGTCGGCCGTACCAGTTTTGAACTGGCCAAGGACTTCGAAGAGGTCACCGGCATCGACTTCTCCGCGCGCTTCATCCGGATCGCACTGCAATTGAAGGAAAAGGGAATCGCACACTACGAGCTCATCGAGGAGGGCGACCTGGTTTCGTACCACGATGCGCGACTCAGTGATTTCGGCCTCGATCAGGTCGTCGACCGGGTGAACTTCTACCAAGGCGACGCCGCGAATCTGAAGCCCCTCTTCACCGGCTATGACCTGGTCCTTGCCTCCAACCTGATCGATCGGCTCAGCGACCCCCGACGATTCCTGGAGACAATCCACGAGCGCATGAACGAAGGGGGCATCCTGGTCATCGCCTCCCCGTATACCTGGCTGAAAGAATTCACCAAACCCGAAAACTGGGTGGGTGGTTTCCGACGCGGGGGAGAACCATTTTCCACACTGGAAGGACTCCACGAATTGCTCAGTCCACGCTTTGAGCCGCTAGCAGATCCGCAGGACCTGGAATTCGTGATCCGCGAAACCCGTAGGAAATTCCAACACACCCTCTCGGAAGTGACCGCCTGGATCCGGCGCTGACGTGAGGTCGACCGAAAAGGTGGACGCAACAGCTGAGCGCTTTCCGACCATCCGGAACCGGAGGCCTCGCGCAGAGGCGCAGAGGCGCGGTGGCGTTTTCAACTGGCCACGTGGGTGGGTTGGAGCAATGCCCTGATC
>CALLYA010000110.1 GCA_937875495.1 uncultured Verrucomicrobiota bacterium | reverse complement strand
GCACGCGAAGTCGTGCCGCGTCACGCAACGTCGTGCCGCGTCACCTACCCCTTCATGAAGAGGCGAACGATCCAGACCGCGGAAAGGATCCCGGCGAGGTCGGCCAACAGACCAGCGGCGACCGCATGTCGGCTTCGGCGAATGCCGACCGACCCGAAATAGACCGCCAGCACGTAGAACGTGGTCTCCGTACTGCCGTACATCACCGCCGCAGTCCGGCCAATCAGCGAATCCGGTCCGGCATTCTGCACGATATCCCTCAGGATCCCGAGCGAGCCGCTCCCGGAAAGCGGCCGCATCAGCGCAAGCGGCAAGACATCGACCGGCATCCCGATCACCTGCAGCGCGTACTGGAGGTGACGCCCCAGGAACTCCATGGCGCCCGAGGCACGAAACATCCCAATCGCCACCATGATCGCGACCAGAAACGGGATGATCCGAACCCCAACCTGAAAACCCTCCTTCGCACCCTCCACAAAGACCTCATACACAGGCACCCGCCGAACCAAGCCCGCCAACGGAATCATGACCAACAACACCGGGATCGCCCAGACCGAAATCGATTGCAGCATCGGGATCAGGTAGCTCATGCCTGCACCTCCGCCTCACCCGACTCCGTTGTGTTCGAGATCGCGAAGAAGGGGAGCCGCCGTAATGTGCGCGCCGCGGTGATCGCCACAATCGTGGAAACCAGGGTCGCCAAGAAGGCCGGCACCAAGATCCAGGTCGGCTCCGCGCTCTGCGCCTCCGCCATCAGGGCCACGGCCATGACCGGAAACAGCTGGACACTCGAGGTGTTGATCGCCAGGAAGGTACACATCGCATCGGAGGCGCATTCTTTGTGGGGATTGACCCGCTGAAGCTCCTGCATCGCCTTTAACCCGAGCGGTGTCGCGGCATTGCCCAGCCCGAACATGTTCGCCGCCAGATTCATCGTGATGGCCCCCATGGCGGGATCATCTCCCGGGACATCGGGAAAGAGTCGGGTCAGGATCGGCTTCAAGAGCCGCGCCAAGCCGCGCACCAAACCCGTCGCCTCCGCTATCTTCATGATACCCAGCCAAAGCGCCATCACCCCGATCAATCCGATCGCCAGCTCCACGGCTAACTCCGCACCGGCGATCGCGGCGTCGGTGACCTCCCCCATTCGACCGTTGATAGCTCCGAAAACCAGGCTGAACCCCATCAGCAAAAACCAAATCCAATTCATGAAATCCGCTCCTTCTGCGAGACCTCCCGTCACGGCTCCAGCAAAGCGGACATCATCCCTCGCCCATTCCGTCAACGAAAGGCCAAAGCGAATGGGAGCTGCGAATCAGTCAACCTTTCCGCAGTCAGCCGACCTCACGACCGGTGGACAACTCATGAATCCCGACGAACCTTGATCATCACGCTATTCCCGCCCCCCTATGACCAAGAAGGAACCACCGGCTATGATGGGTTTGCCGTTCAATATCGGGATTCAGGAGATCATCCTCATTCTTGTCGTCCTGGCCGTGCTCAGCCTTTTCGTGCGCCTCTCCCGATAGATAGTGCCCGTCCGAAAACCGTATTGGGCCACAACGAAAGGTCTCCGGGGCCGGATGGGGAGGACTCCCGCAGAGGGCGCAGGTACGAGTACGAGTACGAGTAGGAGTAGGAGTAGCAGTAGGAGCACTGGTACGAGGAAGACGAGGCCTGCTGATACGGGATATCTAAAAAAAAGTCCTGAAAAATGTAGGGGGTAGAGCATGGAACCTACCACCCCAATAGGCAGGTACCGCCACCGTATTATTGCGGTGCGGACACCACTCGGCAGTGAAGTTTGAGCGGTCCATGAGGGCCAGCAGCGCCAATCTGATCAGGAATCGATCCCGATCCCGATTTCGATTTCGATTTCGATTAACTCGATTAACTCGATTTGCTCGACCCCGATTCAGACAATGATCGGACCGATCGGCAACCCCTCCTACTCGTACTCCTACTCGTACTCGCCGCATCCTCGTGTACGTGAACGTGTACCGC
>CALLYA010000109.1 GCA_937875495.1 uncultured Verrucomicrobiota bacterium | reverse complement strand
TCCGCAGCACGGCTTCGCGTGCTGCTGTCCGGGGCCTGGGGCCCCGGACGAGGTCAGAGGTCCGCTGTGGGTGGGGTTTGGCGGTGGACTAGTGGACATTTAGCCCGCTGATGGGGGGGGAAGGTTCGAACCATGATTGATCGGTCATGGCCCCCCTGGGAGCGCCGACGTCCCCGTCGGCTCACACTTCGAATTGGTGGCCCTCTGTGAGCGTCGGCGCTCCCAGGAAATGCGCGGCACGCAAAGTCGCGCCGCGAGATGGAGGTCCGCTTTAGGTTCCGGTGGCAATGTGGTTGAGAACGTTTGGTGCTGGGGTTCCGGCCCCAGTGGACGGCTGGCAGTTGGCCGCAGCCGCAGAATGGATTGCATCGGAATCGGAATCGGGGTCGATGGAAAGCGTGATAGCTCACGCTTCCCCCATCCGGATTCGGAGAACCTCGCGCAGTGGCGCGGTGGGGTTTTCGGACGGGCAGGGTGGCCCCGGGCCTCGCTTGTTCGGCTCTGGGCCTCAGGCTTTGGGCCGGCTGTGGACGACTTCCAGAAAGGCGCGGGCGTTTTCTGTGAGGAGATTGAAATCCCGGTTACGGATGGCGGCGCTACTGACCAGTTCGCCGCCGACACCGACGGCGACGGCACCGGCATCGAGGAACTCGCGCAGGGTCCCGAGGTTGACTCCGCCGGTCGGCATCAGCGGGATTTGGGGCAGGGGTCCTCGGAGGGCACGGATGTACTTGGGTCCGCCCAGGTTCCCGGCGGGGAAGACCTTGACGAGGTCTGCGCCTGCCTTCCATGCGGTGATGACCTCGGTTGGGGTGAGGGCGCCTGGGGCGACGGCGACGCCTGATGATTGACAGCAATCGATCACGGCGAGGTCGAATCCGGGGCTGACCACGAATTGAGCGCCGTGTTGAATGGCCGAGAGTGCGGTGTCGGCATCGAGCACGGTACCGGCGCCGACGAGGACTTCGCCGTCGTACTCACGGCGCAGTCTCTCGATGACCCCGATAGCGCCCGGGACTGTGAGGGTGATTTCGAGGACTCGGATACCGCCTGCGACCAGGGCGTGTGCGGCCTCGACGGCGTCGTCGGGAGAGCCTGCGCGCAGGACTGGTACGAGGATTTCACGAGTGATGATGTCAAGGGCTGAGGACATGATCGGGTGCCTTTGTGGGCGATAGCGATGGAGTTTGGGTGGGTTCGACCCCGTTCTGGTTATGAATCGGGCTGTCCGCCTTCGGTTTTATCGGCGGCGAATTCGCCGGACGGGTTGAGGGAGAAGAGGCGGCTTCGCAAGCGTTGGAGGGGATTGAATCTGATTTCGCAGGACTCGGCAAGTTTCTCGTGGAACAGCCCACGTTCCTCGAGTGATTCCGCCTCGATTTCACCTAGGCGGAGCAAGAACTCCTGGAAGGTATGTTCGAGTTCCTGGATGACGGGCCAGAGGTCGATCATGAGGTAAGGGTCTTGGGGGGCGCGGTTCAGGCCGTTGTGAATGACCTGGATCCAGCGCTGTGTTTGGCGCCGGAAATCTGCGCGCAGCTCCGGGCTACTGTTCAGGGAGAAGAGGATGCGCCCCGCGTTCTGGACGTAATCCCGCCCGTTTTTACGGAGGGCGAAGGGAGACCAGTGGAAGTAGGAAATGAGCCGAATGAGCGGCAACAATTCCGGGCCCACCCAAGAGCGGGCTGCCTCGGTCCATGAGCTCAGGGGCTGGTATGCATCGGGTGCGCGCAAATACTCGGCGGTCGTCCAGAGCGCGATGTAATTGAGACGGAACGGGGTATGTGGGTTGATCAGTATACCGTCAACGTACTCGTGCAGCTTGGGGCTGCGGCCTTGGTAGGGGCAGAGAAAGGCGCGCAGAGGCGCGTAATCGTTGGCGAAGAGGTTGTCCCAGAGAGTGATCTTCCTTTGAAGGACCTCGCTGACCCTGCGAGCGTGCTGGTGGGTGATGTTGGGGCTGATGATCTTGGGGCCGGTCCAGAAGATATGGATTTCGGGGGCTAGGGTTTGCCCGATGTCGTGCAGGTAGGGTGAGCGGAGGCCGCCCTGGGCGAAATCGGTGCAGTACTCGGTCGGGCAGAAGAAGATGCTTGTCTTCGGGAACTCCGCGGCCAAGCGATTGGCTAGTTGTGCCTGTGCTTTGCCCACTGTTTGAAAGAGTCGTTGGGCGCGCTTCCCGAGTTTGGGATCGATATCGTCCATCAACAGAGCGATGCCTTGGGCACCGAGATCGACCACCTGCCTGCATTTAGCGACGAGTTTTTGGAAATCGGCCTGGGATGCGTAATCGATATCGAGGCCGGGATGGATGGCGTAGATGAACTGTACGCGGCGGGAGACGGCGCGTGCGATCAGTTCGCCGAGTGCCGCCACGCGTGCGGCGGGGTAGCGCTTGCGCCAAAGCCGACGGTGGTAAGGGTCGTCCTTGGGTGCGTGCATGTAGGTGTTCATGCCGAGCTTCTTGATCAGGGCGAAGCAGTCCTGCCGTTCGAGGGCGGACCATGGGCGACCGTAGAAGCCTTCGCAGACACCGCGGATGGGAAAGGGTGTAGAGGAGGGCATGGTGATGAAGGGGTGATCCGATTGAGGTCGAGGGTGATTGCCTCAACTTGTAAAGAAAGCGCTTGAAGAATGCAATGATAAACCGTTGACATGTAGCAGCTTAAATTTTGGTGGGGAAGGTTCTCGTCACGGCTGGTTTACGAAGGCGCTCGGCTCGGCTGGGTTACGCGGTGTGCAGAGGGCCAGGTGCCATACCGCATGAGGGAATCGAGGGATTCCGACCCCGATTCACACAATGATCGGACGGATCGGACGGATCGGACGGATC
>CALLYA010000108.1 GCA_937875495.1 uncultured Verrucomicrobiota bacterium | reverse complement strand
CTCTGTGGCAGGACTTTTCTCACCAGCGGTCGTCCGAAAAGGTCCATGGCGAAGCTAGATCGGGGTCGGGGTCGCTATCGGTCTCGGTATCGAAATCGAAAAAGCGTGGTTCCGCCTGCACGCAGCGTACCCAAACGTTCTCACCACTCCCAGCTCACCTCCCCCTTTTTTTCTCTCCCCACCGATCGGGTCTTGACCCGTCGTTTCCTTTCTTCCTAATCTCACCCCGATTTGTTTTCCCTATCTTGTTAACCAGGAGTTCATCCATGGCTGTTTCCAGAAGATCGTTCCTTAAAGGCGCCCTGCTCGCTGCAACGCCTTGTGTCCTCCCCGCATCCGTCCTCGGACTGAACGGCACGGTGCCGCCCAGCGAGCGTATCATTCTCGGCGGGATCGGTATCGGCAATCGCGGTTCTCACGTCCTGCGCTGGATGCTGGAGGAGCCGGATGTCCAGTTCGTCGCAGTATGCGACGCATGGAAAGAGCGGCGCGAGAACATCAAGAAGATGGTCGATGAGCGCTACGGCTCCGAAGACTGCCAGACCTATCCCGAGATGAAGGAGTTCTTGGATACGCGGAGCGATATCGACGCGCTCCTGATCACCACCGGTGACCGTTGGCATGCCACCGCGTCGGTCATGGCCATGCGCGCCGGCAAGGATGTCTATTCCGAGAAACCTTCCTCCATGACGATCGCCGAAGGCCAGGCCGTCGTGGACACCGCGGCCCGCTACGGTCGTGTCTATCAGACCGGTACCCAGCGCCTGAGCGAGGGCAAGTTCGCATTCTCTAACGAACTCATCCGACTCGGCCGCCTCGGTGATGTGCACACCGTTCGTGCTCACATCGCCCCCTGGGATGCCGCCGAGATGAGCCACGATTGGTTGCCTGAAGAAGAGCAGCCGCCCAAGTCCGAGATGGACTGGGATGCCTGGCTCGGACCATGCCCCTGGCGCCCCTTTAACCGCACTTACATCAACGGCGGTTGGCGCGGACATTACGATTTCCACACCAGTTGTATCGGCGAATGGGGCGCACACACGTTCGCTCAGTGCCAAGTCGCCATTGACGCTGCCGATACCTCCCCGGTCTACTACCATTACGTCCCCAACAAGACGGGCGACGGTATGGTCGTCGAGTTCGCCAACGGCATCAAGATGGTCCTCCAGCTCGAAGGCTGGCGCGGCTCATGCGGTGTTCGTTACGAAGGTACCGAGGGCTGGGTCTCCGTCGCAGATGGCTACAACGTCCCGGATGTCTCCGATCCCGCGCTCATGCAGGACTACGACAAGATCATCAACGATTACATGGCGCGCACCCAGCGGCCGATGAATCACGTGCGCAACTTCTTCGACTGCATCAAGACCAGACGTCCCACCGTGGCCAACCCGACGGTCATGCACCGCTCCATGTCCACCGTGCACGCAGCCAATATCTGCATGTGGCTCAAGCGCGATATGCGCTTTGACCCGATCAAGGAAGAGTTCATCGACGATCCGGAGGCCAATCGTCTGCGGTCCCGGGCAATGCGCGAACCCTACATCGTCTGACGTCTTACCGAACCAACAAGAATCTTCCCGGAGTCAATATCCCATGCATGTCAATCATACCATGAAATCTATGGCGATCGCCGCGATTGCGGTCCTCGCCCTGCCCATCATCACCTTCGCAGCCTCGGAGGATGAGCTGATCGAGGTTCTGAAGAGCTCTGACGCCACCATCAAGGCCAAATGCGACGCCTGCCGCGAACTGGCCACCTTCGGCACCGCCAAGGCCGTTCCCCACCTGGCCGCCCTCTTGAGCGACCCGCGTATGACCCATATGGCCTGCTACGGCTTGGAGCCGATTCAAGACCCGTCGGTCGATGTCGCCCTGCGTAATGCGCTGACCACTCTCAAAGGCCGCTCCCTCGCTTGCGTCGCAGGTGCGGTCGGCGTCCGCGGCGATGTGGAGGCAGCCGAGGCGATGGTCGCGCTGCTCGAGAATGAAGACCCCACGGTCGTTCATGCCGCGGCCCGCGCCTTGGGTAATATCCCGAGCCGTACAGCCGTTCGCGGTCTCTTCGCCGCCCTGCCCAACACCACCGGCAGAACCCGTACCGCCGTCTGTGAAGGGATCTTCAAGAGCGCCGAAGGCCTACAACGGCGTGATATGTCCCGACCGGCTGTCATGCTCTATACCCGATTGAGCGAAATCGAAGACGCGCCGCACTTCATCAAGACCGGCGCCCTTCGCGGACGCATCCTGGCTGGAAACGATATCGAACTCCTGGCTGCCTCACTGCGGGCAGATGACTACCTCTCCTTCGCAGCCGCGGTTCGCACCAGCTTGGAAATGTCCTCTGACGAGATCGTGCCCACCCTCATCGATGGGTTGAAGACCGAATCCAACGCCGATCGCCGGGTCATGCTCATCTCCGCTCTCGCCCAACACAAGGCGACCTCGGCCCAATCGCTCCTGGCTGACCTGGCACGCGAAGCGCCCAGGGAAGTCCGCGTTGCCGCCATCCAGGCATTTGCCCAGATCGGGGATGCCCAAACCGCGGTGCCGCTCCTGAAAAGCCTTCAGGAAGACAAAGACCCCAACATCGTCCGCGCCGTCAACACCAGCCTTTCGCCCTTTGAAACCAAGGCTGAATAGGCTGACCTGCTGACCGCGTCTCAAAGAGAAATCGCGCGCGCCCGCCTGGGTTGCGCGCGATTTTTTTGCACCTCCGTCGGCCGGTATCAGGACCGCACCGCCCCACCCTCCGCCAAATCGAGGATTTCGGCGATTTCTCCCATTCGGCAGACCGTCGCATCCGGTTGCAGCCCAGCACAACGCGGATCCTCGCTTCTCAGCCGCAGCGAGCGCTTGTCTCCCGCGAAGAGACAGGTCCGCATCCCCTCCCTGGAGGCAGCCCAGACGTCGTTCAGCATATCGTTGCCCACATACAAGACCGCCTCCGGCCCGATCCCCCACTCCTCCATCACGGTCAGGGCAGTCCTGAACAAGCGCCGTCCCGGCTTGGCCTCTCCCAGGGCGTACGAAAAGACGAGCGGACCCCGAAACAGCTCCCGGACCCACACCTCTCCGCCCAGCGCCGCGTATAGGGCCGAATGCGTGTAGAACTGCGCATTGGAGATCAAACCGAGCCGCAACCCCGCCCGGCGGAGCGTGTCGAGCAGAACCGCCGCACCGGGCATGGGACATACCGGATGGATACGGAATTCGTACTCCATGCAAAATCGTTCGACACACCATCCGTGAACCGGGCCTGTTAGAATCCCAGCTCGGGCCGCACCCTCCAAAACCCCGCGCCAAATCGTGCGAATCTCAACCTCGGGATACTCAATCCCCTCCTGCCGACAACGGTTATGCTCCCCAACGATCGCGGAATCCAGGTCCGCCAGGACTTTAGAAAGTGCCTCGGGTACCAACACCTCCATGCCCACCGCTCGCAGCGCCGCTACCAAACTCGGAACCCGCTCAGGCGAATCGGCAGGCTCCCCCCCCGCAGCTGAGATCAGGAGAGTCCCGTAGACATCGAAGCAGACCGCACGGATCCCAGGCACCTTACGCACCGCCCGAAGCGGACAGACCGGCTCCGCCGTCATCGGTACCAAGTGGGTATCCGAAAAGGCACGTTCCATCATGCATCGCCTCCAAGTAATGGTTGCCAATCCGCCAATCCGCCAATCCGCCGATCCGTCCGATCCGTCCGATCCGTCCGATCCGTCCGATCCGTCCGATCCG